>NZ_JBICMC010000077.1:0-250240 GCF_043106005.1 Pseudomonas sp. GLN_2
GGGGTTTGTGGGCATGCCCGCGCCCACAGAGGTCGTCTACTGGTCCAGCTTGTGCTCGCCTACACCATCGCCAACCGCTGCTTGCGCGTCGGTGCAGGGAACGCCCGATCGATCGCCCGCAGGTCTTCACCGGTCAAGGTCAGCGCTCCCGCCGCCGCATTGAGCCGCACGTGCTCGGGCGCCACTGCCTTGGGGATGGCGATCACGCCGTCATCGCGGGTCACCCAGGCCAGGCAGACCTGGGCCGGTGTGGCGCCATGGCGCTCGGCAATTTCCGCCAGTACCGGGTGCTGCAACAAGCGCCCGGCCTGAGCCAGCGGGCAGTAGGCCATGGTTGGCAAACCACGTTTTTCGCACCACGGTAGCAAGTCGAATTCGATGCCGCGCTGGGCCGGGTTATACAACACCTGGTTGGTGGCACAATCAGGGTTGTGCAGTTCGCGCAGGTCGTCGACGTCAAAGTTGGACACGCCCCAACACTTGATCTTGCCCTGCTCGCGCAAGCGCTCGAAGCCTTCGACGGTTTCCTCCAGCGGGTGCTGACCCCGCCAGTGCAGCAGGTACAAGTCGATGCAATCAGTGCCCAGCCGGGTGAGGCTGCGTTCGCAGGCAGCCGCCATGCCGCGCAGGCCGGCATTGTGCGGGTAGACCTTGCTGACCAGAAATACCCGGTCGCGGCGCCCGGCAATGGCTTGGCCAACGACCTCTTCTGCCCCCCCTTCGGCATACATCTCGGCGGTGTCGATCAGGTTCAGGCCCAGCTCGATGCCCTGTTGCAGCGCCGCGACTTCGGCAGCCTTGCGACCTGGGTCTTCGCCCATGTACCAGGTGCCTTGGCCGATGGCTGGAACGCTCGTGCCTGCCAGATTTACGTAACGCATGTCACCTCCGGGATCCGGGTATTGGAAAGAAGCACCTCAAGCAGTGCCTGCGCTGCGGTGGAAAGCTTGTGCTCGCTGAGGGCAATCACGCCGATGCGCCGCTCGACAGTGGGCTCGACCAAGGTTACGCAGCGGGCACCCAGCTCCTGCATCTGGTTGATGCACAGTGCCGGCACGGCACTGACCCCCAGGCCGCTGGCCACCATGCGGCCGATGGTCGTCAGCTGGTGACTTTCGAACGCGACTGCCAGCTTGCCGTGGCGGGCCGCCACATTTTGCTCCATCAGCAGGCGCACCGCCGAAGGGCGCTGCAGGGCCACGAAATCTTCGGCCATCAGCTGTGCCCAGCTGACCTGGGGCAGCAGCGCCAAGGGCGAGTCGGCGGCCACTACCGCAACGAAGCGGTCCATGTACAACGGGTGGAAGTCCAGCCCATCGATGTTATCCGGCTCGAAGCCGATGCCCAGTTCGACGCGGCGATGGCGTACCAGTTCCTGTACCTGTTCGTTGATCACGTCGTGCACCGTGACGTTGACCTTGGGGTAGCGCTGGCGAAACACCTTGAGCGCGTGGGGCAACAGGTTGCCGGCAAAAGCCGGCATGGCCGCCACCGACACACGGCCCAATTGCAGGGTAAAGCGCTGGCGCAGCATCTCTTCGGTGTCGTCCCAGTCGGCCAGCAGGCGGCGTGCCAGTGGCAGCAGCACTTCGCCTTCGGCAGTCAGGCTGACGCTGCGCGTGGTGCGGCTGAGCAGGGCGCCGCCGAGGTTTTCTTCCAGCGCCTTGATGGTCAGGCTCAGTGCCGGTTGCGAAACGTGCAGGTGTTCACCGGCCTGGGCGAAGCTCTGGTACTTGGCCACGGCGACAAAGGCGCGCAGTTGTTTGACGTTCATGTCGGGCCTATCGTTTGTTTTGTAAAAATTATCAATCGATGACGAAAACAAAATTAACAAATCAGTCGCTTGCGGTGAAGATGTCTGCACACGCTCACCGACAGCCTCGTCGGTTAAACAACTACAAAAGGCGGATCAGCATGGCCGGACTGGACAAGCGCGTTGCAACCTATGAACAGGCCCTCGAAGGCCTGACCGACAACATGACGGTACTGGCCGGTGGTTTCGGCCTGTGCGGCATCCCGGAAAACCTTATCAGCGAAATCAAGCGGCGTGGCGTCAAGGGCCTGACCGTGGTTTCCAACAACTGCGGTGTCGACGGTTTTGGTCTGGGCGTGCTGCTGGAAGACCGGCAGATTCGCAAGATGATCGCCTCCTACGTGGGCGAAAACGCCGAGTTCGAACGCCAGTTGCTCAGTGGCGAGCTGGAAGTGGAACTGACCCCACAGGGCACCCTCGCCGAAAAAATGCGCGCAGGTGGTGCCGGCATTCCGGCGTTCTACACCGCCACCGGCTATGGCACCCCGGTTGCCGACGGCAAGGAAGTCCGCGAGTTCAAGGGCCGCAAGTACATCCTGGAAGAGTCCATCACCGGTGACTTCGCCATCGTCAAGGGCTGGAAGGCCGACCACTACGGCAACGTGGTGTACCGCAACACTGCGCAAAACTTCAACCCGCTGGCGGCCACCGCCGGCAAGATCACCGTGGTCGAAGTGGAAGAAATCGTCGAACCCGGTGTGTTGCTGCCAAGCGAAATCCACACCCCGGGCATCTACGTGGACCGTGTCATCGTCGGCACCTTCGAAAAACGTATCGAAAAGCGCACCGTCAAGGCCTGAGCGCCATCCACCCGAACAATAAAGAGATCCTGACCATGGCACTGACCCGCGAACAGATGGCGCAACGCGTTGCCCGTGAACTGAAGGACGGTTACTACGTCAATCTGGGCATCGGCATCCCCACCTTGGTGGCCAACTATGTACCCGCCGACATGGATGTGATGCTGCAATCGGAAAACGGCCTGCTCGGCATGGGGGAATTCCCCACCGAAAGCACCCTCGATGCCGACATGATCAACGCCGGCAAGCAAACGGTCACCGCCCGCCGCGGCGCCTCGATTTTCGATTCGGCACAATCGTTCGCCATGATCCGTGGCGGCCACGTCGACCTGACCGTACTGGGGGCTTTCGAGGTGGACGTGCAGGGCAACATCGCCTCGTGGATGATTCCGGGCAAGCTGGTCAAGGGCATGGGCGGGGCCATGGACCTGGTGGCCGGCGCCGACAACATCATCGTTACCATGACCCACGCCTCCAAGGACGGCGAGTCCAAGTTGCTGCCACAGTGCAGCCTGCCGTTGACCGGTGCAGGCTGCATCCGCAAGGTGCTGACCGACCTGGCCTACCTGGAAATCGAAGACGGCGCCTTCATCCTGCGCGAGACCGCGCCAGGGGTCAGCGTCGAGGAAATCATCGAGAAAACCGCCGGCAAACTGATCGTGCCGGATGATGTGAAGGAAATGACCTTCTAAGGCATGACGTGATCTCACCCTGTAGGCGCGGGTTGACCCGCGAATGCGTCGGTACATTGACCGCCGCATTCGCGGGTAAGCCCGTTCCCACAGGTTTTTTGCGTTGCCTGGCAGTACCGCTTCATCCCATAAAACCAATAAAAGGAATTCACCGTGGCCGCTGAAATTCAAGACAGCCGCTCCGCGCGCTTTGCCTTGCGCTGCTCCAACTGGGCTGAACGCTGGTTCCCCGACTCCTGGGTGTTCGCCGCGCTGGCGGTGCTGCTGGTGTGTATCGGCGCACTGGCCATGGGCGCCAAACCGACCGACACCGCCAAGGCGTTTGGCGACGGCTTCTGGAGCCTGATACCGTTCACCATGCAGATGGCCTTCGTGGTCATCGGCGGTTATGTGGTGGCCAGCTCGCCGCCCGCCGCGAGGCTGATCGATCGCCTGGCGCGCATCCCCGGCAATGGGCGCTCGGCAGTGTGCTGGGTAGCACTGATCTCGATGCTGGCCTCCTTGCTCAACTGGGGGCTGTCGCTGGTGTTTGGAGGTTTGCTGGTGCGCGCCCTGGCAAGGCGCACCGACCTGAAGATGGACTACCGCGCTGCGGGTGCGGCCGCTTACCTGGGCCTGGGTGCGGTGTGGGCGTTGGGCCTGTCATCCTCGGCGGCGCAGCTGCAGGCCAACCCGGCCAGCCTGCCACCTTCAATCCTGTCGATAACCGGGGTGATCCCGTTTACCGAAACCATCTTTCTCTGGCAGTCCGGCGTGATGTTGGCGGCACTGGTGGTGGTCTCGCTGGTGATCGCCTATGCCACCGCTCCGGGCCCGAACAGCGCACGTAGCGCAGAAGACTGCGGTGTCGACCCCAGCTTCACAGCGCCACCCGCGCCGCAACGCACGCGCCCGGGGGAGTGGCTGGAACACAGCCCGATCCTGATCCTGCTGTTGGTGGCCTTGGCTGCTGGCTGGCTGTATCAGGAGTTTGCGACAAAACCTGCGATTACCGCCATCTCAGGGCTCAACACCTACAACCTGTTGTTCATCATGCTCGGTGCTTTGCTGCACTGGCGCCCACGCAGCTTCCTTGACGCGGTGGCACGCGCGGTACCGACCACCACCGGTGTGCTCATCCAGTTCCCGCTGTATGGTTCGATCGCCGCTATCCTCACCCAGGTGAAGGGCGTCGATGAACAGACGCTGGCCCACCATATTTCACTGTTCTTCACCCAGATTGCCACCCATGACACGTATGCCGTGCTGATGGGCGTGTATTCGGCGGTGCTGGGCTTCTTCATCCCTTCAGGCGGCGGCAAGTGGATCATCGAGGCCCCTTACGTGATGCTGGTGGCCAACGACCTGCAGTACCACCTGGGGTGGGCCGTGCAGATCTACAACGCGGCCGAAGCCTTGCCGAACCTGATCAACCCGTTCTACATGCTGCCGCTGCTGGGCGTGCTGGGGCTCAAGGCGCGCGACCTGATCGGTTTCTCGTTCGTGCAATTGCTGGTGCATGTGCCATTGGTGCTGGTGTTGTTGTGGGCGCTGGGTACAACGCTGCAGTACGTGCCGCCCGTGATGCCTTGATTCAAGGCCCCTGGAGACTTGGCGTCAGCTTTCAGACGCGTATCATGGCTGCCTCAGCCTGGGAAACCCGCGTCACATGTCTATCCGATTGAAACTGCTGCGTAAGAAACTGGGGATGACCCTGGAAATGCTGGCCGAAAAGACTGGCATGACCAAAAGCTACCTGTCCAAGGTCGAGCGCGGCCTCAACACGCCCTCGATCGCTGCGGCGCTGAAACTGGCGAGGGCACTGAATGTCAATGTCGAAGAGCTGTTCGCCGAAGAACAGACCGGGCAGAGCCGCTACAGCCTGGTGCGCCGTACCGAGCGCCAGGCCTTGGTAGGCGATGGGCAAGGGCCGGGGTACGCGGCCCTCACCAGTCAGGTTGGCCAGCGCAGCCTGCTGCCGTTTCTGATTCAGCCGCCGTCCGAGTTCAGCGACCCCACGTTCAAGGAACACCAGGGCGAAGAGTTCCTGTTTGTTCACGCAGGCCAGGTGGAAGTGGATTTCATGAGTGAGCGGGTGTTGCTGGAGCAGGGCGACGCCCTGCATTTCAATGCCCAGACGCCGCACCGCCTGCGCTCGGTAGGTGCGACACCGGCGCAGTTACTGGTTGTGGTTCACCACGCAGACGAATGAAACCGCAGGGGGCAATCATGCCCCCCACGTGTTCTCAGCTGTGAAACGCCATGTTCATCGCATCATCCCTCCCTTGCATAATCTGTATGCCGTTTTTTTGACGAATGCGCCCATCGCTCATTGAATTTTATTATGGTGTCGGATCATTGACGTAGTGTCATTGTGCCCATAAGCTCAAGTCAACAACGAAACAACTCCCGCAGCACAGCGCCAATAACTAATTGATTTTCCTGTTTTTAGGAGGGGAGTATGCGCACGACTCTGATAATCAAATCGATGTTCTTGCTGGTGATGCTAAGTGGTGCTGCCCGCGCAGCGGATTCGTATATAAATCAGAACAGTATCATTCCTGTTTCAACTGCAGGCTGGTTCTTTGCCTTTGCTGTGGTCGGTTTTGTTGCCGTTGCCAACCGCAGAAAGATCTGAGCCGTATACCGGGTACCTAAAGTGACCCATTGCTGCGAGGCCACAAGCATGGCTTGTGAATTCTCCAACCGTTGCTATATTCCCAGTAGCCCGTAGGACCAACATTTACAAGGCGTTGCAGCCACGTCTGCAGCGTCAAGGCAAGGGCCTCCAGGAAGGTCGAGGCCATCGCGGCAGCCGTGCGCCGTGAAGCGGAGCGAGAGTTGGTGTGTTGTTCTCATTCAGTGCTCTTTGTCGGGCCATTTGGCCGGAGGGACCCTCATGGTGCGTTCAATGTTTGCCGCTTTCTTCATGCTGACGGTGTGGTCCGGCGCCGGTAACGCCGACCAGGGCAGTGCTGCCTACCTGCTCAGCCCCGGCGATGTGGTGATGGTTTCGGTATGGCAGGAAGACAGCTTGCGTCAAGAAGCCACCGTACTTCCCGATGGCAGTATCACCTTCCCCCTGGCCGGGCGCATCAATGTTGCCGGGCTGGATGTGACGGCAGTCGAAAAGCAGGTCGCTGCCAAACTCGAAAAATTCCTCCCCGACCCTAACGTCAGCGTTGTCGTCAAGAGCATTGCCGGCAACATGGTCTATGTCCAAGGCAAAGTAATCAAACCCGGGCCTGTGCAAATGGCAGGCCCCACGGCGGTATTGCAGGCGCTGAGCATGTCGGGTGGCCTGGACAAGTTTGCGGATGAAAGCGAAATCAAGGTGGTCCGCGGTACCGGTGCTTCCCAAAAGATCCTGCCCGTGCGATATAAGGACCTGGTGTCTGGGCGGGACATGTCCACCAACATCCAACTTCAGGCTGGCGATACGCTGGTCGTTCCTTGATCTTGCCTTTAATAAGAACATTTAATGCCTCTTCTTAGAACAACTCGCATTGCAACGGCAATCTTGGTCTTGCCGTTCACGGACGCGGTACTGGCGGCAAATTGGCAGTCTACGGTGGTGGTACCGACATCCGTCGAATACGACAGCAACCCATTGCTGTTGACCTCGGGGGAAAAGGGCATAACGCGCACGATCATCGCGCCGGCTTACACCCTGATCGGCACTTTTGACCGTGACGAATTGAGGTTGGGGCTTGGCATGAGTCTGCTGCGCTCGTCCGATACGGATATCGTCGATGACCGTGAAGACCCTGATATCAGCCTGGGTTGGCAGCGCACCACCGAGCGGGGGCGGTTCGGCCTGGTGGGGCGCTACAACGAAAGCTCGACGTTGTCGGGGACAGTACTGGATACCGGGGTGATTACCACCGACGGTACGCAGAAGCTTTACACCTTGACTGGCAACTGGAGCCAGGCGGTGACCGAGCGCAGTACCTTGAGCAACGAAACCACCTACAGCCGTGCCCGTTACGACATCAGCACGCTGACGGGCTACGACGAACTGGCGAACGTCTTTACCTGGACTTACGCCTGGAGTGAGCGGGCTGACCTGTATACCCGTTTTGGTGCCCGGCGCTATGAGCCCGAAGAGGACCTTACCGCGACCGCTTCCAACAGCTACAGCCCGGCAGTCGGCATCAAATACCAACTTGCCGAAGGCTTGAGCGCCGACGCCCATGTTGGCGTCAACCAAGTGTCAGGTGACGACGGCGGCCGGCGCGGGGAGGGTGGGGTTGCGTTGCTGTACACCGGCCCGCGTGCCGACGCCAGCCTCACCGCCGAGCGCAGCACGGTGGCAAGTGCCGAAGGCGGCTTCGCCGAACTGGACCAGGTGCGTGGTGTGTGGAGCTATGCGGTGACCGAGTTGTCCCGGGTCGGCGCAGACGCCGCGTGGCAAGACAGCAAAGGGCAGTCGCCCAACACGCTGCAGACGTACAGCGTATGGGCCAGCCGCCAGTTTTCGCCTTACTGGGACCTGCGCCTGTCGCTGATGTACAAGGAAAGGCAGCAGGACCATGTACCGGATGCGACCGCTACGATCGTTGGTTTGACGTTGACGTACAGGTACCCCGACATCTGAACTGCAGGCAGGTGGCCCTATGAAGTCTGACTACGAGCTCTCCCTCAGAGATTACATCGCCATTATCAAGGACAGGGCCCTGGTGTTAGGGGTGAGTGCCGTAGTCATCCTCGCCGCGACCGTGGCCGTCGCGTTGATGGTGCCGCCGATCTACCAGTCGACCGGCACCATTCTGGTGGAGTCGCAGCAGATTTCGCCTGAGCTGGTGTCGACCAACAACACCAGCTTTGCCGATGAGCGCATCGAGGTGATTCGCCAGCGGGTGATGACCCGCGACAACCTGCTGCGCATCATCGGCAAGTACGACCTCTTCGCCGACAAGCGCTTCAGCGAAAGCGACAAGATCGACCAGATGCGCAACGCGATCGTGGTCGAAACCCTGACCACCTTCGTGCGCGGTCGTGGTGAAGCGACCGTGGCGTTCAATGTGTCGTTCGAGCACAAACAGCCACAAGTAGCCAAGGAAGTCGCCGATGAACTGGTGACGCTGTTCCTCAACGAAAACCTCAAGCAGCGCACCGAACGGGCCAACGAAACCACCGAATTCCTCACCCAGGAAGCCAACAAGCTGGGTGCCGAGCTGGCCAGCCTGGAGAACCAGCTGGCCGATTTCAAGCAGGCCCATGCCAATGCCTTGCCCGAGCACCAGACCCTGCGCATGAACATGCTGTCGCGGGCGGAGCTGGAATTCCGTGAGGTCGACCGTGACTACAAGGCTGCCCAGGAAGAGCTGCGCTACCTGGAACTGGAGCTGTCTGCGGCCAATGCCGGCCTAGCCACCAAGGTTGTCGAGGGCGCCCGGCCAACCCGTGCCGACCTGCCCGAAGACCTGCCAAGCCTGAAAGCCGAATACGCGCAGCTGCTGACCCGCTACAAGGACGCCCACCCGGATGTCGTGGCGGTCAAGCGCAAGATCCAGGCGCTCGAAGCCAGTGGTGGTCGCACTGCGGCAGCGTCCACGGTCAGCCTCGACGCGGCCCGTGTCCGCGCCAAGATGAGTGCAGCGCAGGTGCGTATTGCCTCGCTGGCAGAGCAAAAGCGTGAGTTGACCCGGAAAATGGAAGGCTATGAAGCCGAGATCCTAGAGGCGCCGCAAGTCGAGCGTGGCCTGGTGACCTTGATGCGTGACCACGACAACGCGCGCAAGAAATACGAAGAGATTCGTGCCAAGGAAATGGGCGCAAAGATTACCGAAAGCCTCGAGCAGGAAAACAAGGCTGAACGCTTTGTGCTGCTGGAGCCTCCTCTGTTGCCTGAGAAGCCGATCAAGCCTAACCGCAAGAAAATCGCTGCGCTGGGCCTGGTACTGGCACCGGCCGGTGGCGGTGCGCTGGTGATGCTGCTGGAAATGCTCAATCAGCGCGTGCGTGGCGTTGGCGCCCTGGAAAACCTGCTGGGCAAACGGGTGCTGGTGGCACTGCCCTATATCGATACCCGGGCCGACGTGGCCCGCCGCAAGCGCTGGCGCAATCGCCTGATCCTGGCGGCACTGGCGCTGGCAGCTATCATGATAGGGCTGGTGCACGTGTTCTACATGCCACTGGATGTGCTGTTGTACAAAGTCATGTCTCGGTTTGTATAGGGAAAGCAGTGATGGACAGGATCAAGCCGGCTGTTGGCAACAATATTCATCAGGTTACCCCGGGTACTCCCCAGGCACTGTCTCCCGCCCCCGGTACGGCGCTGACCGAAGTGCCGGGTCAGTTCGATTACGTGAACACCAAGGTGGTGCCGCTGCGTGCAGACCACCTGGAGCGTAACCGCATCGTGGCGTACAACAAGAACTCCAACATGAACGGGCCGATCGACCTGTTGCGTACGCAGGTGCTCAGGGCCATGGAGGAGAACGGCTGGCGTACCTTGGCCATCACCTCGCCAACGCCGGAAGCGGGCAAGACAATGCTGGCGATCAACCTGGCCATGAGTATTGCCCACCACACCACCAAGACTGCGTTACTGGTGGACTTCGACCTGCGCCGGCCCAAGGTCGGCAGTTACCTGGGGCTGCCCATGGAGCAGGCACTGAACGAGTTTCTGACGGACAAGGCCGAGTTGCAGGACTGCCTGGTCAACCCCACCTTGCCGCGCTTCGTGGTGCTGCCAACGCGGGTACCCGTGCCCCTGTCGACCGAGATGCTGTCCTCGCCCAAGGTGAACAACCTGATTGGTGATTTGCGCAACCGCTACGAATCGCGCATCTGCATTTTCGATTTGCCACCGTTGCTCAGCTCGGACGATGCGATCACCGTGTTACCCAAGTTCGACTGCGTGTTGCTGGTGGTGGCCAACGGAATGAACAACAAGAAGGAAATCGAGGATTGCCTGCATCACCTGGGCACGGTGAACCTGATCGGGACAGTGTTGAACAAGGCCGACGAACAGCCACGCACCTATTACTGAGCCTTCTGGCAATACGCTTTTAGGCGCAGCCTTGTGTTGCGCCTGAAGGCTATGAGGCCAACTCAGCGCCTCCAGGGATACTGCAACTCCCACTGCCACGCATGCCGAACAATCTGCTCCAGCGAGGCGAATGCCGGGCGCCAGCCCAGCACCTGCATGGCTTTGCTCGCATCCGCCACCAGCCGTGGCGGGTCGCCGGCGCGACGCGGTGCGTCAAGGGCATTGATCTGTCGCCCGGTCACTGCCCGGGCCGTATCGATCACCTGCTGCACCGAAAAGCCCAGGCCATTGCCCAGGTTGAACGCGGCACGCTCGCCACCGTCCAGTAAATAATCCACTGCCAGTGCATGGGCCGCCGCCAGGTCTGCCACATGCACGTAGTCGCGTATGCAGGTGCCATCCGGTGTGTCGTAGTCGCGACCAAACACTGTCACCGCCTCGCGCCGGCCAGATGCAGCCTGCAGGATCAACGGGATCAGATGGGTTTCCGGTTCATGACGCTCGCCTAGCTGGCCTTCCGGGTCAGCACCCGCTGCATTGAAATAGCGCAGGCATACCGACTTCAAACCATAGGCCCGGTCGAAGTCCTCAAGAATCTGCTCGACCATCCATTTGCTCAACCCGTACGGGTTGATCGGCCCCTTGGTGTGTGCTTCATCGATCGGCACGTACTGCGGGTTGCCGTATACGGCGGCACTCGAAGAAAACACCAGGTGCCTGATGCCGGCATTGACCATGGCCTGCAGCAGGGAAAGGGTGGCTGCGACGTTGTTCTGGTAGTACTTGCCAGGCGCGCTGACCGACTCGCCCACTTGAATGAACGAGGCGAAGTGGAACACCGCATCGAAGCGGCACACGCCAAACAGCACATCCAGTGCGGCTTCGTCGGCGATGTCGAGCTTGGCCCACTGGATACCGGGGCCAGGTGAGACCAGGTCCGCCACCAGCACTTCATGGCCGGCGGCGAGCAGGTGCTTGACCATGTGCGAGCCAATGTAGCCTGCACCACCCACAACCAGATATTTCATCCCCACCTCCTGGAATCTGCTGTTTACAGACGCAGTGAACACTCCCTGACACGTGCAGGTGGGATGATCAGCTACAGGTGACCTGAGCGTAGATGGCCATATGCTCTATTTCAAGAATAGCCAATTGGACATGTAGGTTCCGTCGAAGGTAATGGTGTATTGCCCATCCTTGTAGGCCACTGGCAGCGGCTTCAGCTGTTCCCGTGCATCGCGGGCGAACAGTTTCAGGCCGGCGGGTGCCTTGATGTCCAGGCGGCCTTCAAGGGGCTCGACATTGAACGGCGTCTTGTCATCGGCCTTGGGCATGGCACGGGTGCCCAGAGACAGCAGAAGCTCGCGCGACTGGCCCAGTGGCTTGCCGTCCAGGCTCTGGACCACGACGCTGGCGTAAGGCGTTTTCGCTTGTACCTGAATGGCACCCAGGTTGACCGGGCGGCCGCCCAGCCAGCCGCTGGCGGCCTGGGTCAGTGGCGTGTCGATGGTGTAGATGCCTTGTTGCCAGTTGCGCCTGAGCTCGCCTGTATCGGTCACCGACTCGGTGGCATCGGCGGCCAGCAGCGATTGCCCCGGGTCATGCAGCACTTGCGCGCCTGCCGGGATGGGCGCGGGTTTTAGCCAGGGCAATTGCGGCGTGTGTGGCAGGGCGATCTGCAACTGGCCCTTTTCCATGGCCGTGCGCAGCAGCGGTGAGTTACGCGGGGTGATTTCCTGGTTGTACAGGGTGTCAGGTGTCGGTGCGAACACGTAGCGAGTGGTGGCGGGTTTTACGTCCGCACGGCGATAGAGCAGGGCAGCGGCGGGCAGGGTGGCGATCATCGCCGGGTCGTTGTACGCGTGCCAGTTGTCCGCCGTGCGCCAACCTGGGTTGAATGCTTGTTGGCTGTAGGCGTATTGCAGCATGGCGTCCCAGCCTTGGTGGCTGGCGGTGCCGGCGATGTAAATGGGGAGCGAGTGACGGTCCGGCAGCGGGAAGGGCTCGGCGTTCCACTCGGTGACGGTCAGCGGTTTGCCGACGACCTGGGCGGCAGCAATCCAGTCGATCATGCCGTCGCTGGTCAGCGGGTTCTTCTCCAGTTGGCCTGCGTCGCCGTAGCTGTGGGCGTCGATGACATCGCCAACACTCAGTGCCGGCAGTGCGCTAAGCCCATTACCGCCCCAGGTGCTGGTGGTCGCAATGGGGACTTTCACGCCCACGCTGCGCAAGTGGGCGATCATGTCGGCATTGAAGCGTTGTTCCAGCTCGTTGAGCAACAGCTTCGACGGCCCATGCTCCCAGGCACGCCAGGTCAGGTCGGCGGGCAGGTCAAACTGTTTGGCAAAGGCCTTGGCCGCCGTCATGTAGCGCGCGCTGTGGCGCGGTACATCCTTGTTCGGCATCAGGGCGTTGCCGTAATGCTGGGTCAGGTCATTCTCGTTGGTGATCAGCACGGCGGCGATGGCCGGGTCGTCCTTGTAGGCCAGGCCCGTGTATTCGTTCACATGGGTCAGGTACTGCTCGGCGAAGCGTTTCATCGCTTGCTGGATACTGTCGTTCACGTAGGCGTAACCCTTCAGGTCGACGCGACCGTCCTGCTCGGGCAGCTCCTTGAAGTCTTCGATATTGTCGTTGGCGGTAAACGCACGCTGCACATGCATGTCCAGCCAGATGTAGATGCCTTCGTCCTTGAGTGACTTGATCCACAGGTCGAGCTTGCGCAGCGATTCGGCACTGAGCTGCTGGGTATCGCGCACCAAGGTGCCGTCGCCAAAGACGTTGGGGCTGACCCAGGGCGAATCGTGGTGATGCAGGCGCACCAGGTTGAAGCCCAGTGCCGAGAGGCGTTTGGCCTGTTGGCGTATTTCGTCGTCGGGGCTTTTGAACAGCGAGTAGGCCGACAGGTTGGTGCCCCAGAAGCGTATCGGGGTGTTGTCGGCGAACATCAACTGGTCGCCGACCGCCTTGACGAAGCCACGCTTGCCGGCGGGTCTTTCCGCTGCGTTGAGGAACGACAGGTCCACCGGCGAGGTGCGCCAGTCCAGTTGGTCATCAGGCCACTTGGCGGGGTCTGCCAGGCCGAAGCGCTCGGTGGGCGTCGGGCCGAGTTCGATGTCGCCGGTCACGTTGAGCACAGCCTTGAGCTGCTGGCGGCCGGCGCTGATCGGGTCCTTGTAGAGGAATGCGCGCAGCTCGGACGGGTTGCCGCGCTCGAAATAGACCTTGGCCAGTGGCGGGTCGAAGCGCATTTCGATGCGGCGATCCTGGTCGGCCTTGCCCCACGTCCAGCCGCGGTTGTCGGGCAGCAACTGCGGGGCCCCCATGTCGCCGGCGATTTGTGCCGGGTCGAACTGGAACACCAGGCCGCCACCCATGACACCGCTCTGGCGGCTGTGGGCGTCGAGGTCGAAGGCCCAGCTCAGGGTTTGCGCCTGTTCCTTGCGGATGTCAGCCTGCAGGTCGAAGTCCAGTTCCTTGTTCTTCCCCCGCAGCGTGTAGTGATAAGGGCCATTGACCTTGAAGTCGGTATAGAAACCGGTCCAGCTCCAGTTGGCAGCCCAGAAATCGAATTTGGCCTTCATGACCGGGCCACCGCCGTGTGTCACGGTAGGCAAGCCATTTTGCTCATCGACACTGACCTGCCAGTCTGAAGCCCAGCCGGCCAGCGGCAGCAGGGACAGGCCGGCAATGGCCGAAAGGCGCACGTAATGACGCAGGGACAGCCTATTCATGAACATTACCTGGGTTGTAGGTCGGGTTCTGCCAGCTCCACGGCCGGGCTGTTGTGCAGGCGGCGAACCATCTGGATGTAGGCCACGCCCAGCCCTGCGATAGACCAGTAC
This sequence comes from Pseudomonas sp. GLN_2, assembly GCF_043106005.1. NCBI lineage: Bacteria > Pseudomonadati > Pseudomonadota > Gammaproteobacteria > Pseudomonadales > Pseudomonadaceae > Pseudomonas > Pseudomonas sp. GLN_2. The sequence goes on from NZ_JBICMC010000077.1 coordinate 14,127, forward strand.
ACCACCGGGATGAAGGTGATGCTGCTGACGGTGAAGATGATGACCAGAATGCCGGTCAGCGTTGCCAGCAACACCCGGCCGAGCTGTCGTCGTTCGTCATCCTTGTCGGCAAAACTGAGCATGGCTCTGCGGATACCCAGCAGTAGCACGGCAAAGAACGCCACGAACAGGCCTAGCCCGACCAGGCCGGCCCGCAGCGCCAGGTTGATGTAGGTGTTGACGATATCGATGATGCCTTCGCCCTGGATCATCGCCTGCATTTCGGGTGTGTTACGGAAATCGAAGGAGCCGAACAGCGGGTTGCGCTGAATGACGATCCAGGCGTTGTCCATCAGCCGCTCGCGGTAGGTGATGTTCTCCTTCTCGAGGTTGCCGATGAACGGCAGCAGGTCCAGCACCTTGTCGCTGCCAGGCACGACGGTCAGCAAGGGCAACGCCAGCATGCCGGCCGCCCCCAGCAGCGCCAGGCGCTTGACGGCGCCTTTGCCCAGGGCAATGAATACCACGACGATGACCACGGCGCCGATCCACGGGCCACGCGACAATGGCGCGAACAGCCCGGCGGCCAGCAGCAGGGCGCCCATGGCCCTGTGCAGCGGGCGTTGCACATAGCCTTGGACGAACAGGAACAGGCCGATGGCCACGCTCATCACGTAACCCAGTACGATCGCCTGGCCGGTGGTGACGCTCGCCCGCAGCGCACCGCCGCGGCTCAGGTAACCGGACATGCTCCATGGCACGCCCATGGCGTCGACCAGCGCGCTGTACAGTAACCAGTGGCGCACATACTCGGCCACAGCGATCAGCGCCATGACGAAAGAGACGAGTACGAAGGCCAGCAAGGTGTCCTTGAAGTCGCTGATCTGACGCAGGCCACGGCTGGCCACGTAATACGGCAGGAGTACGTCGACATACAGATACAGCGCCTGGCGCAGCGTGTCGGTAGGGGTGGTTTCGCGCAAATAGAGCACGCTCAGCAGCAGCAGGCCGGCCGCCAGCAACTTATCAGTCCAGGTGCGACCAAAGCGCAGGGTGTCACCTTGGCGGCGCAAGTGCAGCGCGGCCGGCAGCAGCACGCACAGGCTCAGCAGGCGAATATGGTTAAGGTCAACGAGGTAATTGACCACGCCAAACCCGGGCACCTGCACCGACGCTGGCGGGATCAGGAACAGCAGCATGTAGAACAGCGCCATGGGGTTGTGCTCGCGGCGCCCGGCCAGCAACAGGACGACCGCGCCCACGCCCAGGTACAGCCAGAAGCTGTGCGAGAAAAAAGCCAGCAGGGTCAGCAGGAACCACAGATTACGCCGGCGCTTGTAGTCACTGAGCGGAATCAGGTCGGTGGCAGGCCGCCGGGCCATCAGGAAGACCACGCTCGCCAAAAACAGGATGACGATCAACGCACGAAAATGTTCAGGCATCGGCTATGTACACCTTTCCCTTGGTGGGCAACGGCTAGCATCGTGGCTAATTGAAACTATAGTGACTTTTAGCCAATCAGTCAGAGATTGAAGTCATGCCGTCGATTGATGTGTCAGCCGCCGCGAGCCTGCGCAAGCGGGCCCTGAGGGCCGGGTCATGGAACCTGGTCTCGCAGGTGGCTTCACAGGTGATGCGCCTGGGCGGCAATCTGATCATGGCCCGCTTGCTGCTGCCGGAAATGTTCGGCGTGATGGTCATTGCCACCACTGTTTCGATACTGCTGCATTTGCTTTCCGATGTGGGCCTGCGCCAGAACATCATCCAGAGCCACCGTGGTGACGATCCAGATTTTCTCAATACCGCCTGGACCGTGCAGATCATCCGCGGTTTCCTGCTGTTTGCCCTTACCCTGCTGCTGGCCCTGGGGGCTTGGTTGGCGCAACTGGCTGAGCTGTGGCCGGCAGACTCTACCTATGCCGCGCCGGTACTGCCGGTGGTACTGGCGGTCACCGGCCTGTCGGCGGTCATCTGGGGGTTCCAGTCCACCAAGATAGATGTGGCGGTACGAACTTTCCAACAAAAGCGCGTGGTGTTGGTCGACCTTGCCTCGCAGGTGGCTGGCCTGGTGGTGATGCTGGTACTGGGCCTGCTGACCCATTCGATCTGGGCGCTGGTGTTATCAGGCCTGGTTTCGGCGGTCGTCTGGACCGTGCTGGGGCATACCGCCCTGGAGGGGCCCAACAACCACCTGCGCTGGGACCGTTCGGCGCTGACCGAGCTGATTGTGTTTGGCCGCTGGATCCTGTTGTCGTCGATGGTCGGCGTGCTGGCGATGTACGGCGACCGCATATGGTTTGGCGCCAGCATGTCGGCGGCGCAACTGGGTGTGTATTCGATCGCCGTGCTGATCCTGGGTGCGGTGCAGACCGCGCTCATGAAAATTGTCGGCGCGGTGGCGCTGCCTGCTTTCAGCGAGGCAGCCAGGGCCGACGACAGGCCGCGCCTGAAAGCGCTGTATTTCCGCTTTCGGCTGCTGGTCGACCTGCTGGTGCTGTTCATCTGTGGCGGTTTCCTGACCGCCAGCCCGCTGCTGATCGGCTGGATGTATGACGATCGCTACCGCGAAGCCGGGCCGATGCTGGCGATTCTCTCGCTATCGTTCATCGTATTGCGCTATACCTTGGCTCATCAGGTGTGGATTGCCTTGGGCCTGACCAAGTACCAGGCCATGGACAACATTATCCGCCTGGTCTCGTTATGGGGGCTGTTGCCGCTGTTACTGGCGATTGGCGGGGTGGAGTGGGCTATCTGGGGGGTTGCCCTGCATGCTGTGCCAACGCTGGTGCTGGTTGTGTATGTGAACTGCAAACTGGATATCTTCAGCCTCAAACGTGAGCTGGTGGTACTGCCGATGTTGCTGGTCGGGGCGCTGTGTGGGGCACTGTTGACGGCCTTTTTCAACTGGCTGTAGCGCAGTTTGCCGGGTGTAACTTTCATGGCTACAGGTCACGGGAACATGGGGAAGCTCACTTTTTGTACTGCGCAGCTGGGTCGTAGAGGTTTTCTCCAGAGTTGTGTCTTGCTTAGTGTGGGGGGCGCGGTATTCGGCGCCTCGGCGGCCGTTGCCTGCAAGACGGTCGAAAAGCCTGGGTTTGTGGTAATCAACGGTTGGGTATTGCCGTCCCGTTACTTCCGGAACGCGTCAGCATGATCAAGGACTTTGAGCAGCAGAAGGCGCTGCGCGACCACTATGATTTCTGCATCATCGGCGCCGGCCCGGCGGGTATAACCCTGGGCTTGCGCCTGGCAGCCGCCGGCTGGAGCGTCATGATCGCCGAAGGCGGGGGGCGCGAATTTGCGCCGTATTCGCAAGACTTGTACGCGTGCTCATCCACCGGCCTGGAACTGTATGCCGAGGAGACCCGCCTGCGTTACCTGGGTGGCACCTCCAATCACTGGGCTGGCCGTTGCCGTCCATTCACCTCCTCGGATTTTGCCGTCGCCCCGCCAGGCGACTTGCCGGGTTGGCCAATTCCCTACTCGGAGATCGAAGGCTTCCTGCCGGCAGCGATGGAGATCGTCGACCTGGCGCCTGGCTCGGATTTTCGCGCGATAAATGCCGGCCTCAATGGTGGGGACTTCGAGGCGGACTGTTTTCTGCTGAGCACGCCGACACGCTTTGCGCAAAAGTACGCTTCAGCACTGGAGCAGACGCCAGGCCTGGACGTATTCATCCACTGTAATTGCGTTGACCTGGAGTTCGACAAGGCTTCCGGCCACCTGGCTGCGGTGGTTTTGTCCGACTATCAACGCAATCGTCAGCGGCTGGTGGCAAGCAACTTCATTCTGGCCACAGGTGCCATCGAGAATGCCCGGCAGTTGCTCAACAGCGAGACCCTGGTGGCCGCAGGCGTGGTGGGCAAGGAAGGGCTGGTCGGCGGGTGTTTCATGGAACATCTGAACATCGAAATGGGCACTTTCATCCTCAAGTCCGGACAGGACCCAGAGCCGCGCCAGTACTACACCACCGATGCTTTCGTCGACGAGTACAAGGCCGGTAAAGGCAATGTCACTGCTGTTTTGCTGGCCGATGTGCAGACCTATGGCCGCACTGCCGAGGTGAAGTATTTTCTCGAGAGCCTGGCCTGCGACATGGGGTTTGCCAACAAGGTCGCCTTCGTCGCCAAGTTCAGTTGCCCTGGTGACGGCGTGATCAGCACCATGATCGAGCAGTTCCCCAACCTGCACAGCCGTATTTCGCTGCTGGACGAGAAGGATGCGCTGGGCGTGGCCAAGGTCAATGTCAATTGGGTGCTGAGCGCCGAAGATCGGCACACCATCAAGTGCATTGGCAGCGAACTGGCCAAGCAGTTCGCCGACATGGATCTGGGGTTCGTCAAACTCAACGATTTCGTCTACGACACCTCGATTCCACTGAAAATGGCGCCCCATGCCCATCACATGGGCACCACGCGTATGGCCGCCTCGCCACAGTTCGGTGTAGTCGATGCCAATTGCAAGGTGTTCGGTACCGAAAACCTGTATGTCGCCGGCAGCAGCATTTTTGCCAAGGGCGGCGCCTCCAACCCGACCATGCCGCTGTTGCAATTTGCCTTGCGGCTGGCCGACCACCTCGATAACAAGATGAAAGCGGCCAGCAGCGCCGCTGCGTGATGCAGGTTGTACACGGGTGAGTGCGATGCGGTCAGCACCTAGAAGAACGAGACCGGAACGCCTCAGGATACTCCAGATTGTTCAGATCGCGAGGCCAGGCAGTATGAAGGGATGGATACGCAAGGCAGTGGCGCACTACGCCCATGCAACCGGGCGAGGGGGCAAATTCTACAGGAGGTTCTGTAACCCTTCTGGTCTCGAATGGGGGGCCTATCTGGCCCGTTGGGGCAACTTTCATTCGGTCGGCAGCAATTTCTACGTCAATACAGGCTGCAAGTTTCTCGACCCGTCGCTGGTCCGTATCGGTAACAGCGTGGGCTTGTCCGACTGCACGTTGATCGGTCATGACGGGGTGGTATTGCTGATCGAGCATCGCTTTGGCAAGCACCTGGATTCGGTCGGTTTCATCGACATCAAGGACAATTGCTTCATCGGCCATGGTGCGATCGTGATGCCTCGCGTGACCATCGGGCCCGAATCCATCGTGGCCGCAGGGGCGGTCGTGACCAAGGACGTGCCGCCAGGCACCGTCTATGGTGGCAACCCTGCGGAATTCATTTGTACCACCGAGCAGTTGATCAAACGGGTCGAGGCACGTTGCGAAGCCTACCCATGGATCGATCTGGTGAAGCAGCGCAACGGTGCCTACGACCCGGAAGTGGAGCCGTTACTGATGGCGCAAAGACGCCAGTATTTCTTCGGGGACAGCTGAAATGACTAGCAAACCTGTGGATGTCATGGTGGTCAACTTCAACACCGCTGGACTGCTGCAGCCGATGTTCGATGCACTGCGCCGGGCCGACAGCGAGCGGCTGGCCAGTTACCTGGTGGTCGACAATGCCTCGCGCGATGACTCGGTGCAGCGCATGGCCCAGGTGTGCCCCGAGGCACTGCTGCTGAGCAACAAGCAGAACGTGGGGTTCGGCCGGGCCAACAACCAGTTGTTGGCGCACCTCAAGGGCAAGTACGCCTTGCTGCTCAATACCGATGCCTTCGTTGCCGCCGACTCGCTGCAAAAAACGCTGGACTACATGGACGCCCACCCGGAGTGCGGCGTACTGGGGGTGCGCCTGGAAGGTCGCGATGGCGACCTGCAGCCCAGTTGTCGCTACTTCCCCACGCCGCTCAATGTGTTCGTTGGGCGTACCGGGTTGGGGCGGTTCTTCCCAGGGGTAAAGATGGTCGACGACATGAACTGGGACCACGCCTCGGTGCGCGAGTGTGACTGGTTGCCCGGCTGCTTCTACCTGGTGCGCCGTGAAGTGCTCGACAGGGTGGGGCTGTTCGACCCGCGCTACTTTCTTTATTACGAAGAGGTGGATCACTGCAAGCGGGTGAAGGAGGCTGGCTGGAAAGTGGTGTTCTACCCCCATACCACGGTGGTGCATATCGGTGGTGAAAGCTCCAAGTCTGTGGCGGAGCTGGAGGCCGCCAGCCGGCAGATCTCGTCCTATCAGATCGAAAGCGAGTTGCTGTACTTTCGCAAGCATCACGGGGTGGCGGGGCTTGCCCTGCACATGCTGCTGGTGACGCTGGGCGACTTGTTGCTGGCACTCAAGGCGCTGTTGAAACGACGCGGCTGGGGCGCCATACAGGCCTGCTGGCGTCATTGCCGGGCAACCTGGTCTTTGCTGTTCAAGACCCGGTACGCCAGCCAACCGACAAGGTAGGTGGAGCCATGTTCGAGAATATTCGCGCCGACCTGCAGGCCCATGGCGGGGACTGGGGCGCCCAGGGCTTCTGGGCATTGCTGGTGTATCGCTTTGGCCGCTGGCGTTATACGCTGCGCCCGGCACTGCTGCGCAAACTGTGCTCGCTCATCTACAAGGTGCTGTTCAAATTCGTCCAGATCATCACCGGTATCGAACTGCCGTGCGAGGTGGTGATCGGGCGCAACTTCGTCATCGATCATTTTGGCGGCATCGTTGTCAGCGGCTATGCCCGCTTTGGTGATGACTGCCGTATCCGCAACGGCGTGGTGGTGGGCCTGAAGAATGTCGACGAGCCGATTGCCCCGGTGTTCGGCAACAACGTCGACATTGGCACCGGGGCCAAGGTGCTGGGCAGTATTCGCATCGGCAACAACGTGATCATCGGCGCCAATGCCGTCGTGCTGGTAGATGTGCCTGACAATTCTCTGGCAGTGGGGGTGCCGGCCATCATCAAGGCCCGGCAACCGGCCGCCACGGCGTCGGTCGAGTGAGGCCTATGGCAACGGTGATCGGGGTGGTGGTTATCGGCCGCAATGAAGGCCAGCGTCTCGAGCGCTGCCTTGTTTCGCTGGCGCACGGGGCGGACAAGGTCATGTACGTCGACTCGGGTTCCACCGATGGTTCGCTGCAGCTGGCCGCCAACCTTGGCGTGGCGGTGCTGGCGCTGGACATGAGTATCCCGTTCACCGCCGCACGCGCCCGCAATGAAGGCTTTGCCGCCTTGCAGCGCCTGTTGCCATCGATGCAACTGGTGCAGTTCGTCGATGGCGACTGCGAGGTGAATGCCACCTGGCTGGCCACGGCGCAGGCTTTTCTTGAGCAGCACCCCGCCGTGGCAGTGGTGTGTGGTCGCCGGCGCGAGCGCTTCCCGCAGCGTTCGGTGTACAACTTGCTGTGCGACCTGGAGTGGGATACCCCGGTCGGTGAGGCCAAAGCCTGTGGCGGCGATGCGCTGATGCGGGCAGACGCCTTTGCTGCGGTGGGTGGCTTCCGGCCTGACCTGATTGCCGGGGAAGAGCCTGAACTGTGCGTGCGTTTGCGGGCCAACGGCTGGAAAGTCTGGCGACTGGCTGCCGAGATGACCCTGCACGATGCCGGCATGACCCGTTTCAGCCAGTGGTGGCGGCGTAGCCTGCGTGCTGGGCACGCCTATGCCGAGGGCGCCTACCTGCATGGCCAGCCACCCGAGCGGCATTGGCTGCGTGAGTCACGTCGGGCCTGGTTGTGGGGCCTGGGCATACCCTTGGTGATCGCGCTGGCCTGCCTGCTGCTGGGCGGCTGGGGCCTGCTCTTGCTGTTGATCTACCCCCTGCAGGCCGTGCGCCTGGCCCGCCGCGGCGGCAAGTCGACGCGCGAGAACTGGCTGCAGGCTGTGTTTCTGGTGTTGGGCAAATTCCCGGAAATGCTCGGCCAGCTGAAGTTCCTGCGCCACCGCCTTACGGCTGGCAAATCGGCTTTGATCGAGTACAAGTGAGAGAAACCCATGATACTCGGCACCCTCGTGAAAAGCGTGTTTACCTTGCAACCGGGTTACTCGTTGCGGGCGATGCACAACAAGTACAAGTTGGCACGGCAGATCGCCAGGCAGTGGCCTGAGCTGAACGGGTTCATGCAGCGCATGACGGCGGCGCTGGGCCCACATGGTTTGCAGCGCCTGGGTGTGGATTGTATCGGTGTCGTGCAATGGCCTTACATCAGTCGATGCTGGGAGGCGCCACAGCGTCTGGAGGTGGTGGCTTCGCACTTTGAACAGGTAGCTGGGCAGTTCCCGGCGTTGCTGTTGCTGGGGCGCGACGAAAACCTGAAGTTGTGTGACCTGTCCAGCCACTCGCCGGGCTGTTGCCTGGTACTGGACCGGCCAATCTGGTTCAAGCGCGAAGGCGAGCTGGTGCTGAACCTGTTCCAGGCCGACCTGCGTGTGGCATCCCTGGCCTTCTCCCTGGGCCGCAGCCAAGGTGAGACCAGCCTGTTCATCGGTGCGGTGCAGGGTATTCACAAAGGTATCGACAGCGAAACCTCACTGGCTATCTACCGTGACCTGACCAAGGACTTCGAAGGGTTGCGGCCACGCAGCCTGCTGCTCGAAGCGTTGAAATGCCTGGGCAGGACCCTGGGTGTGACGCAGCTGTATGCCGTCAGTGACGCCTGCCGGCACCATCGCCATCCCTATTTTGGCAGCGACAAGGGCCAGGACCTGGCGGCCAACTACGACGTGATCTGGCAGGAACATGGCGCTACAGCGTCTGACCGTGAGGACTTTTTTACCCTGCCTCTAGCGCCGGCTCAACGGGCGGAAGCTGACATTCCGGCCAAGAAACGGGCGATGTACCGCCGCCGCCAGGCATTGCTTGACGATGTTTTCACCCGCTTGCAGGCAGCATTGCCAAGCAGCAACCACAACCTTGGACTACAAGGAAAACAGGGGGATGCATTTGCTGTGAGTGCATCGGCAGTAGACAGGCCGCCCGTAGTCGACAGCCTGAAGTGAAGGTTGCCAGGGAAGGTTGGTCATCAAGCGGGTTTGGATCTGGATTCGTATGCATATTGCTTACTTCATCAATCAGTACCCGAAAGTCAGCCACAGTTTCATCCGTCGCGAAATTCTGGCGCTGGAGCGCCAGGGGGTTGAGGTGCAACGTATAGCCCTGCGTGGATGGGACGCCGAGGTGCAGGATGCCGAGGACGCAGCCGAACGGGGCAAGACCCGCTACGTATTGCAAGGTGGGCTCAAGGGGTTGTTGGCACCGACGTGGCAGGTACTGCGTACGCAGCCGCGGCGTTTTTTCCAGGCGCTGGGGCTGGCCATGCGCCTTGGCCTGCGGGCCGACCGTGCCTGGCCCTACCACCTGGTCTACCTGGCCGAGGCCTGCCTGGTGCTGCAATGGTTGCAGGCCGGGGAGGCCACACATGTGCACGCGCATTTCGGCACCAACTCTACTGAAGTGGTCATGCTGGCCAACGTCCTAGGCGGGCCGGCATACAGCTTTACCGTGCACGGGCCGGAAGAATTCGACAAACCACAGTTCTTGCACATGGGTGAGAAGGTGCAGCGCGCCGCCTTTGTCGCGGCGGTGAGCTCGTACGGGCGCAGCCAGCTGTACCGTTGGGTGGCGCACGAGCACTGGGGCAAGGTGAAGGTGGTGCATTGCGGACTGGAGCGTGGTTTTCATGAGGTGGCGCCAGTCGATGTGCCATCGGCGCCACGGCTGGTGTGTGTTGGGCGCCTGTGCGAACAGAAGGGCCAGCTGCTGTTGCTCGAAGCGGCGCGCTGTCTCGCTGCCCGGTCGATCACCTTCGAGCTGGTGCTGGCGGGTGACGGTGAAATGCGCGAGCAGATCGAGGCCTTGATTGCCCGGCACGGCTTGCAGCAGCAAGTGCGTATCACTGGCTGGATCAGCAGTGCGCAGGTACGTGAGGAAATCCTGGCCGCCCGTGCGCTGGTGCTACCCAGTTTCGCCGAGGGTTTGCCCGTGGTCATCATGGAGGCCATGGCCTTGCGCCGGCCCGTGCTCACCACCTATGTAGCGGGTATCCCCGAGCTGGTGCGGCCTGGCGAGAACGGCTGGCTGTTCCCTGCCGGCGCCGTGGACGAGCTGGCAACAGCCATGGCCGACTGCCTGGCGCAACCGGCCGAGGTACTGCAGCGCATGGGCGAGGTGGCCTACCAGCGTGTGGTGCAACGGCATGACATCGACACCGAGGCGGCCAGGCTGGCCGGCTATTTCAAGGCATACGCATGATAAGTGTATTGGGTTGGTTACTGGGCCTGTTGGCGATCATCGTCCTGGTACCGGTGTTGGTGCTGGTGCTGCAAGTGTTGCTGGCTTGCCTGCCGGCGCGGTCGAGGCCCAAGGGCATTGGCGAGCGCCCGCGAGTGGCGGTGTTGGTGCCCGCCCACGATGAGGCGTTGGTCATTCGTGCGATGCTGGCCAGCGTTACGCCGCAACTGCTGGACGGCGACCGCTTGCTGGTCGTGGCGGACAACTGTTCGGATGACACGGCCCAATTGGCACGTGAGGCCGGCGCCGAAGTGGTAGAGCGCCACGATACGCGGTTGCGCGGCAAAGGTTACGCATTGGATTTCGGCGTGCGCCACCTGGCTCAGCGGCCACCCGAGGTGGTTATCGTGGTGGATGCCGACTGCCAGGTGGGCGAGGGGGCGATCGATTGCCTGGCGCGCCGCTGCCACGCACTTGCCCGCCCGGTACAGTCGCTGTACCTGATGCGTGCACCGGCAGGTGCCGGGTTGCGGGTGCAAGTTGCCGAGTTTGCCTGGCGGGTCAAGAACCTGGTGCGGCCACGCGGCTGGGCGCGCCTGGGCCTGCCATGTCAGCTGATGGGCGCGGGCATGGCGTTCGGCTGGCACGATCTGAGCCTGATCAACCTGGCCAATGGTCATCTGGTCGAGGATGTGAAGCTGGGCCTGGACCTTTGCCAGCAGGGTAAACCGCCTGCTTTCTGCCCCGAGGCACTGGTCACTAGCCAGTTCCCGCTTAGCCAGCAAGGCCTCAACAGCCAACGCACCCGCTGGGAGCATGGCCATCTGGGCTTGATGCTTGCCGACGCACCCAAACGGGCGATGGCTGCAATCACCCAGCGCAACGCTAGCCTGGCGGCCTTGACCCTGGACCTGCTGGTGCCGCCCCTGGCGTTGCTGGTACTGACCTTGCTCGGGCTTAACCTGGTGACCTGGCTGGCGTACCTGCTGTTCGGCCTGGCGGCGCCCGCGTGGCTCGCCTTTGCCGGTTTGGCCTTGCTGGCCTTCGCTGTGACGTTGGCCTGGGCGCGCTTCTGCCGTGAAGTGATACCGTTCTCGGTGTTGTTGTACGCGCCGTTTTACGCGGCCAGGAAAATGCCCTTGTACCTGAGTTTCCTGATCAAGCGCCAGGTTGAATGGGTGCGTTCAAAACGGGATGACGACTGATGGATCAGTGGCAGAGTCGCTGGAAGCGTGTGATCGACCAGCTGGAAGTGATCGCTGATGGCGCCGCTGTGCAGCGCCTTCTCGACCGCCTGGCTACGCCGGATACGGGCACCGTGCTGGGCTTCGTCAACGCCCATGCGATGAACCTGGTGGTGCGCGATGGTGGCTACAGCCAGGCACTGTCGGCCGCAGATGTGCTGCTGCGCGATGGCGCCGGCATGGCGATTCTGTATCGCCGCCTGGGCCTGGAACCCGGGCTGAACATGAACGGCACTGACTTCATTCCCAGGCTCATGGCTGCTTACCGAGGGCGCAAGGTCGCCTTCTGGGGCACCCGGCAACCCTACCTGGACCAGGCCGTGCGGCGCTGTGAAGCCGAGTTTGGCATCGTGCCGGTGTCGGTTCACGATGGCTTCGCCAGCCTTGAAACCTATTTGCAGCTGGCCCGCGAGCAGCAACCCGAGCTGATCGTGCTGGGCATGGGCATGCCCAAGCAAGAAGCGGTGGCAGCGGAGTTGGCAGTCACTGGCGGGCCATGCCTGATCGTGTGCGGTGGGGCGATCCTGGACTTCCTCGGCGGCAAGGTCAGCCGTGCCCCTGAATGGCTGCGGCGTTTGGGGGGCGAGTGGCTGTACCGCCTGCTGCGCGAACCCACGCGCCTGTTTATGCGATACGTGGTGGGCAATCCGCTATTCCTGTTGCGCACCCTGCTGTACCGGCGGGCGGCGGTTTCGGCCAGGCGGGCCCCATGAATCGGTCAACGATCGCACAAGCGGTGATTCCGGGTACGCCAGCAGCGGGTGGCTGCTACAGTGATATCAATCGCTTGAGGGCGCCACGCGCCTGCTGCACGGGCTTTGCGTAACCTGTTTTCAAGACTTGCTGTTTGATGGAAGGCACTTGCTACGCTCATTTTGATGAGGTCTGAAATGGTTTTCGAACCCAGAAGCAGTCGTTCCTTACTCCAGAGAAGAAGCAGTGTCAGTAACGCCATTCAGGCCGGTCTCGATGGTATTGCGGTCACCGGTATTGCCTGGTACCTGATCTACGACCAGTTCGGCTATATCACATCCGATTACGTGATCATGCTGCTGTTGCTGATTGGCGCACTGGCCGTCATTTATGATTATTACGCCATCTACCGCACCAACGTCGGGCTTTCGATCAAGGCGTTCCGCCTGTTCAAGGCCTGGTCGGCAACGTTTTGCTTCCTGGTCGTCATGGCGTTCCTGACCAAACAGAGCGAAACCTATTCACGGCTATTGGTGGTGCAACTGTTCGTCATAGGTTATGTCGCCCAGCTATTCTTGCATTTTGCCGTGCGCGAACTGCAAAAGCGCTTTAGCGCGCATGCGCGCCTGGACAATGCCCTGATCATCGGCAACGGTGACCTGGCCAACTTCCTGTATCAGAAAATCAGCAACAACCCGTGGTTTGGCGAGCGGGTGCTGGGCTGCGTGCTGCTCGACAAAGGCGATGGGCAGGGGTTGGAGAGTGCCGAGGGCAAGCAGCGCCTGCCAGTGCTGGGGCATATTGGCGACCTCGACGAGCTGGTGGCCCAACACGGCATTCGTACGGTGTACCTGGTGACGCCACTGGGTGGCTCCGAGGTCATCAACGACGTGTATTTCAAGTTGCTCGACAAGTGCATTGCGGTGAACTGGGTGCCGGATATCTTCTCGTTGCGCCTGATCAACCACAGCGTGCGGGAAATTGCCGGCATTCCGGTGCTGACCTTGTCGGAGACACCCTTGACGGGCATGAGCCTGTTCTTGAAAAACCTTGAGGACCGGGTGCTGGCCGCGTTGATTTTGCTGTTTGCATCACCCGTATTGCTGGCTGTTGCGCTGGCCATCAAGATCGACAGCCGCGGGCCGGTGTTCTTCCGCCAGGAACGTACCGGCTGGACAGGAGAATCGTTCCGTATCTGGAAGTTTCGCAGCATGCATGTTCATCAACCGGAAGCAGGTGTGGTCAAGCAGGCGCAGAAGAATGACCCACGGTTGACCCGGGTCGGCGCCTTTATCCGGCGTACAAGCCTTGATGAACTGCCACAATTGTTCAATGTGCTGACCGGGGAAATGTCCCTGGTAGGGCCGCGGCCGCATGCCTTGCAACATGACACCTTGTATTCGCAGGATATCGTTGACTACTTTGCCCGCCACAATATCAAGCCCGGCATGACAGGTTTGGCGCAGGTGCGCGGGTTCAGGGGGGAGACCAAGGATATCGAGCAAATGATCCAGCGAGTCGACTCGGACATCGAGTACATCAACAACTGGTCGTTGTGGCTGGACTTCGTGATCCTGGTGCGCACGCTCAATGCCTTCACCGGTAAGCAGGCCTATTGAGCGAAGCGCTCCTGCTCAGGCGCGCCCAGGTGGCTATTCCTTGTTCAACGGATGCAACGCCCTGAACCCCCGCGCTTCTTCCACCAGCCAGTCATGCACCGCCCGCGCACCTGGCTGGTTCAAGCCGCCTGGCGGGTAATGCACCACATAACGCTTGTGGTTGGCGATCGGTACACCAAAGGGCACGATCAGTGCGCCGCGCTCCAGTTCGTCATTGAGCAGCGTGCGGCGGGCAATCGCCACGCCGATACCGGCAATCGCCGCCTCGATGGTCAGGTGGTTGCGGTTGAAGGTGTGCCCGCGCCGCACATCCAGGCCGGCGGCGCCGATGCCTTCCAGGTAGAACTCCCACTCGGCATATTCCGAACTGCCACGCCAGGCGGTGATGTCATGCAGCAGTGGGTAGTGCGCCAGGTCAGAGGGGCCGTGCAGCGGTGGTCGCCCGCGCAGCAGGGCAGGTGAGCACACCGGGAAGATCTGCTCGTCCAGCAGCGGCGTCGAGAGCATGCCTGGGTAGCTACCATCGTTCAGGTCAATGGCCAAATCGAAATCACCCGGGGTCAGCGCCTGGGCACTGTCTTCGGCGACCAGGCGCAGTTCGATATCCGGGTAGCGTTGTTGAAAACGCGGCAAGCGCGGCGTGAGCCATTTGGCCAGAAACGAGGGGATCGAACGCACACGCAATGTGCCGCGGATTTCCCCCGCGTCCAGCCGCAGCAGCTCGGCTTCGATACTGCCGTAGGCCTCCGCCACCGTCTGGGCCAGGCGTTGCCCCTCGGCGCTCAGCTCCACGCCGCGCGCCCGTCGCAGGAACAGCCGGTAGCCCAGGCGCTCTTCCAGCTGGCGCATCTGCTGGCTGACCGCGCCCGGGGTGATGTGCAGCTCTTCGGCACAGCGGGTGAAGGACAAGTGCCGGGCTGCGCAGGCAAAAACATGCAGCCAGACGAACATCTGACCGTTGAGTTGTCGTCGCATCGTTTAGTACCACTAAAGGCTTGCTTAGGAAGTTTCGTTGGTCATCCGTGAGCCACCGCGGCAGTATCGCGCAAAATCGCAATAACGCTCAATTTCTTCAGACAACCGTACCCTGGATGCATGTCAGGGTAGGGTCAGGCATTAGCATGGCTATCAGTGTTTTCGACCTTTTCAAAATTGGCATCGGGCCGTCCAGTTCCCATACCGTGGGCCCGATGCGGGCGGCGGCCACCTTTGCCCAGGCCTTGCGTGCGCAGGGGCTGCTGGCCCAGGTAACGCGCGTGCAAGTGCGGCTGTATGGCTCGCTGTCGGCTACCGGGGTTGGCCATGCCACCGACCGCGCGTGCCTACTAGGCTTGATGGGGCAGTGGCCGGACCGCATCGACCCGGCCACGATCGAGTCGCGCATCGGCCAGGTCCTGCAAGAGCACTGCCTGATGCTCGACGGTAGCCATCCGCTGGCCTTCGACTATGGCCGTGACATGCTGCTGCTCGACGAGAGCCTGCCTTATCACCCCAATGCCATGAGCCTGGAAGCCATGGACGGGCAGCACAGCCTGTTGAGGCAGACCTATTTTTCGGTGGGTGGCGGCTTCATCGTCGAGCAAGCCGAAATCGATGCGCCGGCAAGCGACACGAATGCCGTGATGCTGCCTTATGAGTTCGACAGTGGTGCCCAACTGCTGGCTTTGTGCAAGGCCCACAACCTGAGTGTGGCGCAACTGATGATGGCCAACGAATGCGCCTGGCGCCCGGAGGCCGAGGTGCGCGAAGGCTTGCTGCGCATCTGGGCGGCCATGCGTGAGTGCGTGGCGAACGGCTTGCGCAACGAGGGCGTCCTGCCGGGCGGCTTGCACGTCAAGCGCCGCGCCGCGCGGTTGCATCGCAGCCTGCAGGAGTTGGGCAAGCCCAACGTGATCGGCTCGACCCTTGGCGCCATGGAGTGGGTCAACCTGTTCGCCTTGGCGGTCAATGAAGAGAATGCTGCCGGTGGGCGTATGGTTACCGCGCCCACCAACGGGGCAGCCGGCATTATCCCGGCGGTGCTGCACTATTACATGAAGTTCAACCCCGGTGCCTGCGATGCTGATGTGGTGGACTTCCTGCTTGGCGCAGCGGCGGTTGGCATCCTGTGCAAAAAGAACGCCTCGATTTCCGGTGCCGAGGTGGGTTGTCAGGGGGAGGTGGGCTCAGCCTGTTCGATGGCTGCTGCCGGCCTGGCGCAGGTACTGGGCGCTACGCCGCCCCAGCTTGAAAACGCCGCCGAAATTGCCCTGGAGCACAATCTTGGGCTGACCTGCGACCCGGTGGGTGGCCTGGTGCAGGTGCCGTGCATCGAGCGCAATGCGATTGCTGCGGTCAAGGCGATCAATGCTGTGCAGATGGCGCTGCGGGGGGATGGCGAGCACTTCATCTCGCTCGATCGGGTGATCCGCACCCTGCGTGATACCGGGGCGGACATGCATGCCAATTACAAGGAAACCTCGCGCGGCGGTTTGGCGGTCGCTTTTGTCGAGTGCTGAGTTTTAACGCGGTCAACTGGAGCGGCCTTGTGTCACGATGGGCCGCTCCTGAACCAGGTTGCGACGGACTCAGCGGCCTTTCTGCTTGGCTGCCACGAAGCTCGCACGCATGTCCTTGGCCCAGCCATCGAGCACCGGCTTGACGTCATTCAAGGTCAGCTTCTGGGTATCGTTCTCCAGTTCCTGGCCCGCGCCCTTGCGGACCACCTGGGCCAGTACCTTCTGGCTGGCGCCGTCCAGGAACGCTGCCTCCACACCGACATCCACGTCCTGGTCACGGCCACCCATGGCGGTATTCACACCTGCCGCGATAAGCGCGATAGGGATCACCTCGTAAGGCCTGAGGCCCTCGTTACTGGTGGACACTGCCGTGATCGCCGGGCGTACCACGATCACGCCCGGGCCAGGCCCCTTGGCCAAAGGCATCACGCTGCCCATTTCGCGGCGCAGGGCCTCGTTGAAGTAGCGGGTGATTTCCTGCAGCGTTTGCTGCGAGATAACCGTTGTGGGCTGCGGCTTGGGGTAGAACTGGCTTGGCTCGACGAACACCTGGCTGTACTGATTGATATTGACCTTGGGGTCGATCCAGCGCATGACCGGGTCACCCGACGGGCTCTTGGCCTCTTGCAGCCGGCTGTAGTCTTTGAGGAAGCCGGAGTAATCCTTGGGGTCCACGCGGTTGCTGGAGCAGGCGGCCACGGCAAGCAGCGCGGCGCACAACAGGGTAATGCGAGGCAATGATTTCATGATGAAAAGGCATCCATGAGAGGTCGGCCTCAACAACGCTAGCAGGTGCGAGGCAGTTGGCCAGTGGACGGGGCAATCCTCGTTGAAAAGAACACAGTGCATGGCTCGCCCTTGGGGGCGCTGCAAACGTTGCTGCCCACTCAACCCAAGGCCTCACGCAAGCGGTACCACAACATGCCCAATGCCAGCAGAGGTGAGCGCAGAGCCTTGCCGCCGGGGAAGGTCAGGTGCGGCACGGCGCTGAACACATCCAGGCCGTGGCTGTGGCCGAGCGCGATGCTTTCGGCCAGCAGTTTCGCCGTCCAGTGCGTCACGTTCAGCCCGTGGCCTGAATAGCCCTGGGCGTAATACACGTTGGGGTGCTGGTTCAGGCGCCCGACCTGGGGGAAACGGTTGGCGGTGATACCGATCATGCCACCCCACTGGTAGTCGATGCGCACGTTGGCCAGTTGCGGGAACACCTTCAATACCTTCGGCCGCATGTACGCGCCGATGTCTTTAGGGTCGCGCCCGGAATAGTGGCAGGCGCCACCGAACAGCAAGCGGCGGTCTGCGGTGAGGCGATAGTAGTCCAGGCCGACTTTCTGGTCGCACAGCGCCATGTTCTGCGGGATCAGGCTGCTGGCCAGCGCTTCGGGCAAGGGTTCGGTGGCCACCACATAGCTGCCGGCCGGCAGTACCTTGCCGCTCAGGCGCGGTTCCAGTTCATCGAGGTGGGCGTTGCAGCCCAGCACCAGGCTGCTTGCGCGCACCTTGCCGCGCGCCGTGTGCAGCGTCAACCTGGGCCCGTGCTCAATGCGCAGCACCGGGCTTTGCTCGAAAATGCGCACGCCCAGGCTGTGGGCCGCGCGGGCTTCGCCCTGGACCAGGTCAAGTGGGTGCAGGTGGCCCGAGCCCATGTCGACCAGCCCGCCAGCGTACTGGTCGCTGGCGACGATCTCGTTCAGTTGCCCGGCGCTGACCAGGCGTGTTTCATGGCGATAGCCCAGGGCGGCCAGGTCGTCCTGTTCCTCCTTGAAGGCGGCGAACTGCGCCGCGGTGTTGGCCAGTTCGCAGAAGCCCCAGCGCAGATCGCAGGCAATGCCGTAGCGGGCGATGCGCTCGGCCACCAGTTCCACTGAGTCGATGCCGGCCTGCTTCAGGTAGCGCACACCGTCCTGGCCGACATGCCGGGCAAAGCCGCTGACATCATGGCCGATACCGCGAATCAGCTGGCCGCCATTGCGCCCACTGGCGCCCCAGCCGATGCGTCGGGCTTCCAGCAGTACCACCGAGAGGCCGCGCTCGGCCAGCTCCAGGGCTGTATTGACCCCGGTCAGTCCGCCGCCGATCACGCATACGTCGGCCGTCAGTTCGCTGTCCAGGCTGGGGTAGGGTGCCGCGTCGCGCGCTGTGGCGGCGTAGTACGAGGCGGTGTGTTGGGTATTGAAAGACATGAGCGTTCTCGACTCAGCGGTTGGACTTGATCTTGCTCCAGGAGCGGGTCATGACGCGCATGATTTTCGGGCTCGGGGTGCTGGAGATGTACAGCTTGTCCAGCACCTCCTGGGATGGGTAGATCTCGGGGTTGTTCACCAGCGATGCATCCATGTAGGCCTTGGCGTCCGGGTTGGCGTTGGCATAGCCGACCGTGGCGCTGACCTTGGCAATCACTTTGGGGTCGAGTAGGTAGTTGATGAACGCCAGGGCCTGCTCGGGGTTGTTGGCGTCCTTGGGGATGGCCAGCAGGTCGAACCACAGGTTGCTGCCTTCCTTGGGAATGCTGTAGGCGACCTTCACGCCGTTTTTCGCCTCTACGGCGCGGTTGGCAGCCTGGAACACGTCGCCGGAGTAGCCGAACGCGATGCAGACATCACCGTTCGCCAGGTCAGAGACGTACTTGGAGGAGTGGAAGTAGGTGATATAGGGGCGCAGTTCGAGCAGGCGGGCCTCGGCCTTGGCGTAGTCGCCCGGTTTTTCGCTGCGCGGGTCCATGCCCAGGTAGTTGAGCACGGCCGGGAACAGCTCGTCGGGCGAGTCCATGAATGCCACGCCGCACTGCTTGAGCTTTTTCAGGTTTTCGGGCTCGAACAGCACCGCCCACGAGTCGATATGGTCCACACCCAGTGCCGCTTTGACCTTGTCGACGTTGTAGCCGATGCCATTGGTGCCCCACAGGTAAGGCACGGCGTACTGGTTGCCGGGGTCGTTCTGTTCAAGTTGCTTGAGCAGTTTGGGGTCCAGGTGCTGCCAGTTCGGCAGCTTGCTGCGGTCCAGCGGCAGGAAGGCGCCGGCCTGGGCCTGGCGTGCGAGGAAGTGGTTGGACGGTACCACCACGTCATAACCCGTGCGCCCGGCCAACAGCTTGCCTTCAAGGGTTTCGTTGGAGTCGAACACGTCATAGACCACCTTGATTCCGCTGCTGGCCTGGAAGTCGGCCAGGGTGGTGTCACCGATGTAGTCGGTCCAGTTGTACACACTGACCGTGGGCGCGGCCTGGGTGGTGGTGGCGAACAGCAGGGTGAATGCAGCGGGGATCAGGGCTTGCAGATGACGCATGGGAACACCTCGTTGGTCTTGTTCTTCGAGTTCGGAGCAGGCTTGCCTTTGCATGGGGTGCAGAGCACCCCCGCGGTGGATCAGACACTCAGCATCAGGAATTCACGCTCCCACGAGCTGATGACGCGCTTGTAGTTCTCGTGCTCGGCGCGCTTGACCGCCACGTAGCCCTGGACGAACTGCTTGCCCAGGTACTGCTGCACGGTTTCGCAGTCTTCCATGTGCTGCAGCGCATCCTCGATGGTGATCGGCAGGCGCAGGTTGCGGCGTTCATAGGCGCGGCCCTGCACCGGTGCGCTAGGGTCGATCTGCTCGACCATGCCCAGGTAGCCGCACAGCAGGCTGGCAGCGATGGCCAGGTACGGGTTGGCATCGGCGCCCGGCAGGCGGTTTTCCACCCGCATCGCCTCAGGGCTGGAGGTGGGCACGCGCAGGCCGGCCGTGCGGTTTTCTTCGCCCCACTCGACGTTGACCGGTGCCGAGGTATCCGGCAGGAAGCGGCGGAACGAGTTGACGTTGGGCGCGAACATCGGCAGCAGCTTGGGGATGTACTTCTGCAAGCCGCCGATGTGATGCAGGAACAGCGGGCTCATGCTGCCGTCTTCGTTGGCAAAGATCGGTTTGCCAGTGGCGATGTCGACCACGCTCTGGTGCAGGTGCATGGCACTGCCGGGTTCATCGGTGATCGGCTTGGCCATGAACGTGGCGGCCACGTTGTGCTTGAGCGCGGCCTCGCGCATGGTGCGCTTGAACACGGTGATCTGGTCGGCCAGGTCAAGCGCGTCGCCGTGACGGAAGTTGATTTCCATCTGCGCGGGGCCGTCTTCGTGAATCAGCGTGTCCAGGTCCAGGCCCTGGATCTCGCACCAGTCGTAGACGTCCTCGAACAGGGGGTCGAATTCGTTGGCGGCGTCGATCGAGAACGACTGACGGCCACTTTCAGCACGGCCGGAACGCCCCAGTGGTACCTGCAGTGGCAAATCCGGGTCTTCGCAGCGCTTGGTCAGGTAGAACTCCATCTCGGGCGCGACGATCGGCTGCCAGCCCTTGTCGGCGTACAGCTTGAGCACCTTCTTCAGCACGTTGCGTGGCGAAAGCTCGATAGGGTTGCCTTGCTTGTCGAAGGTGTCATGGATCACGATCGCGGTTGGCTCGATCGCCCACGGGATCTGGTAAACGGCGGTGGGATCGGGGCGGCAGACCATGTCGATGTCGGCAGCGTCGAGCAGGTTGTAATAGATGTCATCGTCGACGTAGTCGCCGGTGACCGTCTGCAGCAGCACGCTTTCTGGCAGGCGCATGCCTCGCTCATGGAGGAACTTGGCGGTGGGCGCAATCTTGCCGCGGGCGATGCCGGTCAAGTCGCTGATCACGCATTCGACTTCGGTGATCCGGTGTTCTTTCAGCCAGGTGGACAGCTGATCGAAGGGGGCGTTCATACAGACCTCTTGGTTGGGTTTTAGTGGGGGAGCGTGGGCGCTTGCGAAAACCGTTGAACAGTTGCGAAGGCGTTACGCTTCCCAGGTGACGCGCTGCAGACTATCTTGGTCGCAGTCCCCCGGGGCAATCTATCCACTTTCTTCAGTATCGAATGCACCAAAAGAGTGCATACAGGACGATGTGTGACAACCGCCAATGCGTTGAAGGTTCAGGCTTTCCACACCACTGATGTCACCGAGCAAGTGCGCGCCACCCCTGGCTGGCAGCAGCAGTACCGGCAGATGTCGCCCGGGTACTTCAGCGGTGAGCTGCGGTGTCTGGGGCTGGAGGGTGTGGAGGTGTACGAAGAGCGCCTGAACACCCGGGTGGAGCAGTTCTTTCGCGCGCCAAGCGGCTCACTGGCGTTTTGCTTCGACCGCAGCGAGAACAGCCTGTACCTGCTGAACGAACAAAGCCGCAATATCTGGATCACGCCGGAGAACTACCACGAAGTGGCGGTCGTGTTCGACCAGGCGTTCCTGGCCCGCCATGGGCTGGACCCGCAGCGTCTGGAAGGGTTGTTCATGGTGCCATTGGGGAGCGGCCAGAATGCGCTGTTCGGCAGCTGGCTCAGCGCCACCTTGACCCGGCTGGGCGAGGAGGGTTGCCCGTCGCAAGGGCAGGCCCTGGCTGAGCAGTTGCTGGAGGACTGCCTGTTCATTCTCGACAACGCCAGCCAGCGTTTACAGGGCGTGGCCTTGGGGCGGCGGGACGAGGAAAGGGCGATCATGCACCGGGTCAGCGAATGGGCGGCCGACTGCCCGGAAGAGACGCTGAACCTGCTTGAGCTGGCAGATGTGGCTGGCGTTTCCCTGCGCCAGTTGCAGCAGGCGTTCAAGGCGTTTACCGGCATGCCGCCGGCGCACTGGCTGCGCCTGCGCCGGCTCAACGGTGCGCGGCGTGATTTGTTGCGCGGTGGCGGCGTGACCGTGGCCGAGGTGGCGATGCGTTGGTCGTTCTGGCATTTAGGAAGGTTTTCAGAGAGTTACCGGCAGTTGTTCAAGGAGTTTCCCAGTGAAACATTGAAGCGCTGCAGGGGTTGAGGTGGAGGCGGGGCTGCCGGCCTCTTCGCGGGCTCGCCCGCTCCCACAGCGCCAGCATGGTTTCGTGAATCGCACGTTGCCTGGGGGGCGGGCAAGTCCGCGAAGAAGCCAGCCCAGGCAACACTGAGCCCAGCATTCCACGCCGAAAGTTGCTATCGTGCCGCCCTGATTTCACCCGAGGTGCCGATGTTCTACCTGCCTTTGCCCAGCGACCAGGCCGACCGCCTCGCCAGCGCAGCCGTTACCGAGTTCTTCACCACCGCCAGTGTGCTCGATGCCGCTGCCGTGCTGTTCGTGCAAAACCTGCCACGCCAGCCTGCCACCGCGTCGGCCGACGCGCAGGAGCGTCGGTTCGCCGAAATCGTGCGCATCGCAAACGAAGTCGAAGGTGTCGCTCCCGGGCGCTTCCAGGCCCAGGTAGCGCAGCACTTCGATCGCGAAGCGTTCGCCATGGGCCTGGGCATGCTGGGTGAAAACGGCATTGCACTGCTGTCGGCCGAAGTGGAGTACCAGACGGACGAGTTGCTGGATGACGAAGGCCAGTGGAACTTCCAGTTCGCCGACCGCTACCGCCAACGGGCCACGCCGCTGCACCCGGTGTACCTGCCGTCGCTGGCCAGTGACTTGATGCTCAGCGACCAGCAGAACCGCCTGCTGCGCGAATTCCTCAGTGGCGTCGACGAGTCGGTGGCTGTGCAAGGTTTCGCCGGCACCGGCAAGACCTTCCTGATTCACCAGTTCGCCCGGCTGCTGGAGCCACAGCGCACCTTGCTGCTGGCCCTGACCGAAGGGCAGTTGCGCGCGCTGCAGGCGCGGGTCAAGGACGCTGCCGCCTACACCGCGCTGACCTTCGGCCAACTGGCTGACGAGCTGCTCAATCGCGACCTCACCAGCAACGGCTGGCGATTGCGCGATCCATACCGCACCAAGCTGTCCTGGCGGCCCCAGGAAGCGCAAGTGGTGCGCTGGCTGGCCATCCCTGATATCGGCCCGCTCGCAGCGCGTGACGTGGTTGCCTTGTGCATCCGCGCCGTGCGCACGTTCTGCCACAGTGCCGATACCCAGCTTCAGCTGCACCACTTGCCCTGGGCCGGGCCGGGCACCTCGCCGCTGGATCAGGAGGTGCTGCTGGAAAAGGCGCGTCTGTACTGGCAAGAGCTGATTCGCCCGTCGGCGCGGGACATTCAGCTACCGGTGCGTGACTACCACCGGGTCAAGCTGCTGTCGCTGACCGAGCATGTGATCGACAGCCGTTACACCCATGTCATCGTCGACGAGGCCCACGAGCTGTCGGCACCGATGCTGGCGGTACTCGATCGCAGTCCGCAGTCGATCATTACCCTGGGTGACGAACTGCAAAACCTCAATGGCCTGAGCCCGCACCATGGCAGCTTCATCCGGCAACGCTGCATTGACCATTCACTGCGCGCCGGGCCGGCAATGGACAATGTGCTCAACCCGCTAATCCAGGCGCACCCGGCCACGATCCAGGCGGCCTTCAGTGGCAATGCCGAGCACTACACCCGGGTCAGTTTCTTCGATACGGTGGTGGTGCCGGAACAGCCCACGGCGCTTATCGTCGATGATGAATGGGGCCTGTTTGGCTGGTTCCAGCGCCTGACGCATCAGGGGGTGCCGTTCTTGTTGCTGAAAAGCGCTCGCAAGGACTTTGAACTGTTCGTCGAGGACTGCATCGAGCTGTACCGCTACGGCACCCGGCCGCGCCACCCGATGCTGTTCCGCTATGCCAGCTGGCAGGCGCTGGAACAGGACAAGGGCGATGACAAAGCGTTCGTCGCCGTGGCCAATATGCTGCGCAAGGGCTACACGACGGAGCACTTTGCCAAGGCCAAGAGCCGTTACCGCTGGGACAAGGCGCCGAAGCTGTTCCTGGGGCGAGTACGGGATGTGAAGAACATGGAGTTTGCCCGGGTGATGGTGTCGCCGGAGCTGATGGTGGCGCCACAGGTGGCGGGTAACCGCAATGAACGGGCGCGTATGCTGGCGGGGTTGTATACCGCCTGTTCGCGGGCGCGGCATGAACTGATCGTGCCGGGGGGGATGCTGGACTGGGTCAAGGACCAGGTTCGGGATTGACGCAGCTGGGGCTGCAAAGCAGCCCCAGGGTCATGAATCAGTTACGGTCCAGCCACACCGTCTGGGCATTGGTGAACTCGCGCACACCAAAGTGCGACAGCTCACGGCCGAAACCACTCTTCTTCACGCCACCAAACGCCACGCGGGGGTCGGAAGCGCAGTAGCCGTTGATGAACACGCCACCGGTGTCCAGCGCGGCGGTCATGCGTTCGGCCAGCGCATAGTCGGCTGTGTAGATGGTCGAGGCCAGGCCAAACTCGCTGTCGTTGGCCAGTTCTACGGCATGGTCGGCATCGCGTGCAGTGATGATCGCCGCTACCGGGCCGAACAGCTCCTGCTTGAACGCGGTCATGTCCGGGGTGACATTGGCGAACACGGTCGGCGCGTAGAAGTTGGCCACGCCTTCGACCTTGTTGCCGCCCAGCAGCAACGTGGCGCCTTCGGCCAACGTCGCCTGAACCTGGCCGTCCAACTCGTCGCGCAGGTCATAGCGGGCCATCGGGCCGATGTAGGTGTCGTCCTCCAGCGGGTTGCCGACTTTCAACTGACGAGTGGCTTCAACGAACTTGTGGGTGAACGCGTCGACGATGCTGGCTTCCACGATCAGGCGCTTGGCAGCGGCGCACACCTGGCCGGTGTTCTGGTAGCGCCCTATCACCGCGGCCTGGACGGCAGCATCCAGGTCGGCATCGGCCAGCACGATGAAGGGATCGGAGCCACCCAGCTCCAACACGCACTTCTTCAGCGCGGCGCCGGCCTGTGCACCAATCGCCATGCCGGCACGCACGCTGCCGGTCAGGGTCACGGCGGCGATGCGCGGATCGTTGATGGCGCGGGTGACACCATCCGGGGTCACGTTCAGCACCTCGAACACGCCTTCCGGCAGGCCGGCATCCTTGAACAGCTCACCCATCAGGTAGGCGCTGCCCATTACGTTCGGTGCGTGCTTGAGCACGTAGGTGTTACCCGCCAGAATCGCCGGCACGGCGCCGCGCAGCACCTGCCAGACCGGGAAGTTCCACGGCATCACGGCCAGGATCGGGCCCAGCGGGCGGTATTCGATACGGGCTTTTTCGACCTGGGTCGGCTCGGCGGCGAGCATGGCCGGGCCGTGCTCGGCGTACCAGCGGCACAGGCCAACGCATTTGGCGACTTCACCACGGGCCTGGGCGATCGGCTTGCCAATTTCGCGGCTGATCATGTGCGCGAAAGCTTCAGCCTTGGCTTCGAGGGTGTCGGCCAGGGCCAGCAGGTACTCGCTGCGCTGACCCAGCGACACCTGGCGCCACTGGCGGTAGCCAACCTTGGCGCGTTGCAGCGCCGCTTCCAGTGCGGCGTCGGTGTCGAACGGGTAGGCGCCGATCTGCTCGCCGCTGTACGGGTCGAGGGAGATGGCGTGGGTCAGGCTGCTGATCGCGCTCATGGCGGGACACTCTCGATGTTGTTAATCAGTGAGGCCAGACTAGTGGGCTATGGCTTTAATGAAAACTGAATAATAATGAGTGAAACATTCACGTTTGGAGAATGCCTGTGGACTTGGTGCAACTGGAGATCTTCAAGGCCGTGGCAGAGCAGGGCAGCATCAGCGCCGCCGCGCAGCACATCCATCGGGTGCCGTCGAACCTGACCACGCGCATCAAGCAACTGGAGGAGGACCTGGGTGTAGAACTGTTCATTCGGGAGAAGAGTCGCCTGCGCCTGTCGCCTGCGGGTTGGAACTTCCTCGAATACACCCGGCGCATCCTCGACCTGGTCCATGAGGCGCGGCTGACCGTGGCGGGTGAAGACCCGCAGGGCACCTTTGCCCTCGGATCGCTGGAAAGCACGGCGGCGGTGCGCATCCCGGCGTTGCTGGCCGTCTACAACCAACGCTACCCCAAGGTAGACCTTGACCTGTCCACCGGGCCCTCCGGGACCATGCTCGAAGGCGTGTTGTCTGGCCGCCTGGTGGCTGCGTTCGTCGACGGCCCGGTGCTGCACCCGACGCTGGAGGGCATTCCGGTGTTCGAGGAAGAGATGATGGTCATTGCGCCGCTCAACCATACACCGGTGACCCGCGCCCAGGACGTGAACGGTGAAAGCATCTACGCCTTCCGTGCCAACTGTTCATACCGCCATCACTTCGAAAACTGGTTCGTGCAGGACCAGGCGGTACCGGGCAAGATCCACGAAATGGAGTCGTACCACGGCATGTTGGCCTGCGTCAGTGCGGGTGCCGGCCTGGCCATGCTGCCGCGTAGCATGCTCGACAATATGCCCGGGTGCAGCACCGTCAGCGCCTGGCCAATGTCGGAGGACTTCCGCTATCTGAAAACCTGGCTGGTATGGCGACGGGGAACGGTCTCGCGCAGCTTGAGCATGTTCGTGAAGTTGCTTGAAGAAGGCCGCGCAAGCTGATGTTTTCGCAAGATAACCTGATTATCTGAAGTGAATTTCATCTCCATGACCAGGCATCAGCACGAACACCCCTTCGCTGGGAGGATCAGATAATAGGTAAGCCATCCTTGAAAGGAGGGTCGTACCATGCGTAACCATCACTATGCGCTCGGCGCTGCCTTGCTGATCACCCTGGCCCTGCCATGGACCCTGGCCGCCGCTGCCGACCTCAATGCCCCCATCGACATGCAGGCCGTGCAGTTGCAACCGCAGGAGCAGAATGGCGTGCGCTACCTGCAGGGCGGTATCGGCCAGGACGAGGCCAATGCCCTGCGCAAGACCACGGGTTATGACCTGCACGTAGAGCTTTCGACCGGCCCGGAAGGCAAGTTCCAGAGCGGGGCCACCGTCGATATCCAGAATGCCCAGGGCCAGCCCGTACTCAGTGTCAGCGATGCCGGGCCGCTGCTGTATGTGCAATTGCCTCCCGGTAAATACAAGGTCATTGGCAATGCCCAAGGTCAGTCGGTGCAGCAGTGGGCGGCCGTGACGGGCAAGGCCCCCACGACCGTTAACCTTAATTGGCGTTGATGAAAAGACGGGCAGGAGTACACCTGTACTCCTGCCTGGGTCAGGTCACGCCTCGCGAATGCCTGTGCCCGGCAGGCACATCTTTACCGAGTGTTTTAGCCAATAGTGGCAATACACTTCCAACTTTCTGATTATCTGGACAATAATCAGAAAAGTATTACTTCGTATGACCGGTCTGGATGCACCGGTCTGCGCAAAACATCGAGGGGCCCAAGCCCCCGCTTGCCGTGTAGACCATCAGGAGAGTCGTTGATGAAAAACCGTCTAGCCGCTTCGCTGGCCGTTGCAGTGCTGGCCTTTGCCGGGGCCGATCTGGTCCAGGCAGCGCAGATATCAGGCGCCGTGGGCGCCACTGGCCAAGGTGACATGACGTACCGTATTGGCCTGTCGTTCGACTGGGACAAGACATGGCTGGAAAGCAGCACCGGCCATGTGAGCGGTTACTGGGATGCGGCCTACACCTATTGGGAAGGTGGCGATGCCAGTGGTGCGCATTCGCTGTCGTTCAGCCCGGTGTTCACGTATGAGTTCAGCGGCTTTACCTATACGCCTTACATCGAGGCAGGCATTGGCCTGGCAGCGTTTTCAAAGACCGACGTGGGCGACCAGCGACTGGGGTCGGCGGTCAACTTTGAAGACCGTATCGGCTTTGGCCTGAAGTTGCCGGGAGAACAGAAGGTAGGCATCCGTGCCATGCACTACTCCAACGCCGGGATAAAGCAGCCAAACGACGGCATCGAGTCGTACTCGCTGTTCTATAGCACAGCGTTCTGACATTACGGGGCCGCGGCGCGGCCCCGGCAATTCAGAAGGTATAGGAAACGCCGGCCTGCACCGTGCGCGGTGCGCCGGGGTATACGTAGCTGTTGAACGCGCCCTCGTCATACCCCTTGTTGAACACGTTTTTCACGTCCAGATTCAATCGCACGTGTTCGTTGACCTTGTAGAAGCTCAACAGGTCGACCACGCTGTAGCGTTCCATCGTGTAGGTGGCTGCCGATGTCTGCCCGGCACGGTCGTCTACGTACTTCACGCCTACGCCCAGGCCAAGGCCTTTGACCAGGCCATCCTGGAACTCGTAAGTGTTCAGCAGGCTGAAGGTGTTGCGCGGGATATTGGCCAGGCGCGTTCCCTTGGGCAGGGTGGTGTCCTTGGTGACTTCGGCATCCACGTAGGCATAGCCGCCGATCATGCGCCATTCGGGTGTGAGGTTGCCGGCGACGTTGATGTCCAGGCCACGGCTGCGCACTTCGCCGGCCGCGATCTTGTAAGTACCAGTAAGGTCGCTTGGGTCGTTGGTCAATACGTTTTCCTTGACGATGTGGTAGATCGCCGCGTCGACACTCAACTGGCGGTCGAGTGACTCCCATTTCACACCCAGCTCATAGGACTTGCCCTTTTCCGGGTCGAAACCACCGCCACTGGCCGGCGTGCCCGTATTGGGTTTGAACGAGCGTGCGGTGTTGGCGTAGACCGCCAGGGTATCGGTCAGGTCGTAGATCAAGCCAAGGCGGGGTGTGACGCCGTTTTCGCCCTTGCTGAAATCGCCGGCATTGTTCAGCTTGTTGTCATAGTCATGCTCGAAACGCTCGAAGCGCACGCCTGCCAATGCCTTCAACCGCTCGGTCAGGGCTACTTGGTCCTGAATGAAGAACGCCCAGGTCTGCAGGTTTTCCTTGTCCCAGGTGGTGGTGCGGTTCAGGGCCGGACGCGGCTGGCCCAGTACCGGGTTGTAGATGTCGATCGGGTAGGCTGCCGAGGAACGCTGGATGATCGAGTTGTAGTCGTAGTTCTCGTATTCGACCCCGGTCAACAAGGTATGGCTGAAATTGCCGGTGTCAAAATGCCCGGTCAGGTTCAGCTGCCAGTCGCGGTCGGTCCACTCCAGCTTGCGGTAGTTGAAGTTGCGCTGCAGCGTGCGTCCATCTGCCGGTGCGCCGTCGGCTTCGACAGCGTTGCCCTTGAGCGAGCCATCGAGGAACTGGAACCCGCCAGCCAGCGACCAGTTGTCATTGAGCAGGTGCTCGAAACGCACCTGCGCCATGTTGTTGTCATTGTGCAGCAGGTTGTCGCTGCCTTTTTCCCAGATATAGGTATCGCGCGAGGCGCTGCCGGTCTGGGTGGGGTAGCGGGTCAGGCCGCGATCGAGGGGGTGGTTGTTGCGCATGAAATCGCCTTCGAAGGTGATCTTCGTGGCGTCATTGACCTGCCAGCTGATGACCGGGGCGACATCGTAGCGTTCGCTTTCGACATCGTCGCGGAAGCTGTCGCCGCCTTCACCCAGTACGTTCAGGCGGTAGGCGAGCGAGCCGTCCTGGCTCAGCGGCCCGGTGGCATCGAGGGTGGCACGGTGCATGCCCTGGTCATCGAACTGGCTGCCAAGGGTGACCTTGGACTCCGGCAACGGCTGCTTGCTGACCACGTTGAACGTACCGCCGGGGTCGCCACGGCCGTACAGGCTGCTGGCCGGGCCACGGATGACCTCCAGTCGTTCGACGGTGTTGGCATCCGGGGCGTTGGGGTAGCCGCGGTTGATCGGAAAGCCGTTGCGATAGAACTCCCCGGTCGTGAAGCCACGCACGGTGAAGGTTGTCAGGCCCTGGCCACCGAAGTTGTTGGCGCGGCCGACACCACCGGCGTAGTCCAGGCCGTCCTGCAGGCGCGTGGCGCCCGTGTCTACCAGCACATCCTTGGGCACCACGCTGACCGATTGCGGGGTTTCGTGCAGCGCCGTGTCGGTGCGGGTGGCACTGGCCGAGCGGGTGGCCTTGTAGCCTTCGACCGGGCCGTCGGCGCGTTCGCTGTCGGCAGTACTGGTGATGCTCAGGGCCTGGAGTTCGACCTGGTTAGGGTCGCTGAGCGTTTCAGGCTCGGCAAAGGCCAGCGGGGAGACAGCATGAAGCACACAAAGCGAAACGAACGTGCGGCGCATCGACGGTACGGTCCTTGAATAGGGCGCTAAGGGCTGGGTCGGGAAATGCCGCGAACATACTACGAATCATTATCAAATGCATTAATTTTGAGTGGCACTGGTGTACCAGAAACCAAGGAAGATCAAGCGTCAGTGACAACAGTGCCTGCAGGCACCTGCGAAGGGGCCGACAGGTTAGAAACTGCTCTGTGGCTGGAAGTGCCTCTTCGCAGTACAAGGTTATTCCTGCCTGGCCCCTGGGCAGGCTGCTGAAGCTCAGCGAACAGCCTTGATCGCCAGCACATTGCACAGCGGGTGTTCCAGCACATGCGCCGTTGTCCCGCCCAGGAATGTCTGCATGGCGTCATGCCGGTGGCTGCCCATGACGATCACGTCCACCCGGTTGTGGCCGACGAACTGGGCAATGGCCCTGATCGCGGCCCCTTCGAGGAAGTGCCGACGCTCCAGCGGGATCTGGTGATGGTCGCCCAGGCGGTTGAACGCCGCCCGCTGCGCGGTTCGCACACTGCTGTCGAAGCCGGGCATGGTGACCGTACCGGCGCCGAAGTCGGCGATGTGGGTCTTGGCCGCGTCGCACACATGCAGCAGGTGCAGCTCGGCGTTGCACTGCAGGGCCAGGTCATGGGCGCAGTGGATGACCTGCTCGTCCAGGTGCTCGCCAGCGCCATGGCTGTTCAGGTCCACCGCGGCAGCGATCTGCCGTGGCAGGGGCAGGCGAATGTCGCTGACCAGATGCACGGCGACCGGGCTGTCCTTGAGCAACTGCCAGTCCAGCGGCGTGACCAGCAGGCGTTTGAGTACGGGCTCGTGCTGCACGTCCTTGACCAACAGATCGCAGCCCAGCCGTTCGACCCGTTCCAGTACGCTGCCCAGCGGGTCGCGGGTCAACAACAGCTCGGTGGACACGTCCACACCGGCATCGCTCAGCTGTTCGGCCTCATCCGCCAGCCATTGGCGGTTGTCGCTGAGCAGCCGCTCACGCTCACGACCATCGCTCATCAAGCCAAAGGTGTCGACGTCGTCGACGAACACATTGATATCCAGCAGGGCACCGCTGGACTCTGCCAACGCCGCTGCGCGTTGCAGCGCAGGCGTATGACGCATTTGCGGGCCGAGCATGACGAACAGACGTTTGAACTGGCTCATCGCACACCTCCACGTGTGGCAGCCCCCCGGTAACCTGATCATGTTCAGTCTAGACTGCCGCAGCGTACACCGGGGCGATGTGTCGGGTATGATGCGTGCCCCATCATTGTCACGAGGCCCGTCCCATGTCCCTGAGTGCTGAACAGATCGTTGCGTATCGCGCCTTTGCCGAGCAATTGGCCGATGCTGCCGCTGCAGCGATCGCGCCGTACTTCCGCGCCAGCCTGGATGTCGAGGACAAGGGCGGGCGTCTGTATGACCCGGTGACCGTGGCCGACAAGGCCGCTGAAGACGCCATGCGTGAGTTGATCCAGGCACGTTACCCCGAACATGGCATTCTTGGCGAAGAGGCCGGTGTTGCAGTGGGCAGCAGCCCGTTGACGTGGGTGCTGGACCCGATCGATGGCACCCGCGCCTTCATTACCGGCTTGCCGCTGTGGGGCACCTTGATCGCCCTGAACGACGGCACACAGCCGGTGGTGGGGGTTATGAACCAGCCGTTCACCGGCGAACGTTTCGTGGGTACCCCGGCAGGTGCCTGGCGCAGTGGCACGCCCCTGAAGACACGTGCCTGCGCCGACCTGTCTGCCGCCACGCTGATGTGCACCACGCCGGACATGTTCGACACCGCCGAGCGCAAGGCGGCATTCGAAGCGGTCGCCGGCAAGGCGCGGTTGATGCGTTATGGCGGTGATTGCTATGCCTACTGCATGCTGGCCTCGGGATTTGTCGACGTGATTGTAGAAGCGAGCCTTCAGCCGTATGACGTTCAGGCGCTGATGCCGATCATCGAAGGTGCGGGTGGCGTGATCACGGCATGGGATGGCAGTTCGGCGCAGGATGGCGGGTGCGTGGTGGCCTGTGGTGACCCTGCGCTGCATGCGCAGGTGCTGGAGATGCTGCGCCACGCCATGTGATCCGGGCTCGTCGGCCCTGGCCTCTTCGCGGGCGAGTCCCTTTTTGGGGGAGCGGGTTCACCCGCGAAGAGGCCGCCACAGGTTTGCATTCTCTCCAGCCACCGCACTTTTTCCCATTTTCGGGCTCTATGCTTGGCCAGGCCGCGCTGACTCCCAGCGCAGCCGCCGAATATCGACCCGGTGCCGATGGTTGCAAGCTACCCGAATTTCCTCCCCCGCCTGCTACTGACAGGTGCCCTGGCATGCCTGTGCGCCTGTACGCAGCAGCAGGGCCGTGACATGGTCAACCAGCTCGGCAACGGCAAACCCAGCGAGCTGTTCCAGACCAGCGTCGACCGCCTGGCCACGCTGTCGATGCGCGACAACCTGCAAAGTCTGTACCTGCTGATGAACAAGCTGTACCTGCGCAACCCCAGCCAGTGGAAGATGTCTGGCTACGTGGACGCCGCCACCGCCGAGCGACAGATCCGCATTGCCATCGAACAGCGCCGGCCGCTGCCACAACTGGGCAACCGCCGTGACCTGGCGGCATTGAGCTACGCCCTGAGCCCGGAGTTTCGTGGGGACCGGGTCGGCGCCTTCATCTACGCCATCGGCAGCATGCTGATCACCGCGCATGGCGGGCGTACCGAGTTCTACATGACCGATACCATCGACCCCCTGTTCGTCAACAACGCCGCGCGCAATATCGAGAAGGCAACATGGATGCTCAGCCAGCGACAAGATGCCAATGGGGTGTTGCTGCTGTTCTCGAACGAGATCTCGGAGGAGGGCAGCAACCTGAGTTTTGCCGTTGAGTTCGGCAAGATCGTCGCGCGGCTGGACTTGCTGGCCGAGTTGCTGGATGAGCGTTATCGGCGCATAGGCTTGAACTACGCGCAGAGCCTGTTGCTGATGAACTTCCTGCCGGTGCAGTGAATGACGGTCGTTGCAGGAGCGCTTGGTCCGCTGTCATGTGCAGGCCATGCGAGCACCGGAAGATAGCGTTCGATAAACGAACACTCATGGCGCCGCACCTGTCCGCTATCCGCCCAGCCAATCCCATCGTTGCATTGCCCAACCCCCGCCTTTTTGCTGTAGTGTCCCCTATCCGCCGGCTGTCGCCTGCCCCTGCGACGCGCTGCCAGCCCGATAGAATGACCGTGATGACCGCAACCACAGCCCACAAGGCGGTAGGGCGCGGCGACCAGAACAATAACGATACCGAGTGCCTTGCCTATGGAAAGCCGCCTGCTGAGCGAGCGCAGTAGCGTGTTTCACCACGCCGACCCTTACGCTGTGTCCGATTATGTGAACCAGCATGTAGGCCAGCATTGCATCGGTCTGTCCCGCACCACCCACCCCCAGGCTAGCCTCAGCCATCGCAAGTTCGCCGAACTCGACCTGTGCCGTATCAGCTATGGCGGCAGTGTTCGCGTGACGTCGCCCGCGCTGGAAACCATCTACCACCTGCAAGTCTTGCTCAATGGCAACTGCCTGTGGCGCGGACACAAGCGCGAGCAGCACCTGGTGCCGGGCGAATTGCTGCTGATCAACCCGGACGACCCGGTTGACCTGACTTACTCGGAAGACTGCGAGAAGTTCATCCTCAAGGTGCCAACCCGGCTGCTGGACTCGATCTGCGATGAACAGCGCTGGCAGCGGCCTGATGGGGGCGTGCGGTTCTTGCGCAATCATTACCGGCTGGATGAACTGGATGGCTTCGTCAACCTGCTGGCCATGGTTTGCCACGAGGCGGAAGTGAGCGATTCGCTGCCAAGAGTGCAGGGCCATTACAGCCAGATTGTCGCCAGCAAGCTGCTGACCCTGATGAGCACCAATATCCGCCGGGAGAGCCTCAGCTCACCGGGTGCAAGCCTGGAGCGGATCATCGACTACATCGACCGCAACCTTAAGTTCGAGCTGACAGCGGAGGCGCTGGCGGAGCAGGCGTGCATGAGCCTGCGCTCGTTGTATGCGCTGTTCGACCGGCACCTGCAGACCACACCCAAGCAGTACGTGCGACAACGCAAGCTGGAACAGGTGCGTGCCTGCCTGGGTGATGCCAGTTGCTCGGTACGTAGCGTGACCGAACTGGCCATGGATTATGGTTTTCTGCACCTCGGGCGTTTTTCCGAGGTGTATCGACAGCAGTTTGGCGAGTTGCCGTCCGAAACCTTGCGCAACCGGCGTTAAACCGTACCGGTCTCTCGCGGGTACGCCCGCGAAGAGACGCTTGAACCTGTCACCTCAACCTGCACAAAACGGATAGCACCCCGCACAAACCGGATATTGCGACCCAATCCCAGCCTCTAACCTGACCAGGTCTAAACAATAACAAGGGAGACCCTGGCCATGTCCCTGGGATTCGACTACCTCAATGCCATGCTCGAGGACGACCGTGAAAAGGGTATCTACCGCTGCAAGCGGGAGATGTTCACCGACCCACGGCTGTTCGACCTGGAGATGAAACACATCTTCGAGGGCAACTGGATCTACCTGGCCCACGAAAGCCAGATCCCCGAGAAGAATGACTTCCTCACCCTGACCATGGGGCGCCAGCCGATTTTTATCGCGCGCAACAAGGACGGTGAGCTCAATGCCTTCCTCAACGCCTGCAGCCACCGCGGTGCCATGCTGTGCCGGCACAAGCGCGGCAACCGTTCCAGCTACACCTGCCCGTTCCACGGCTGGACGTTCAACAACAGCGGCAAACTGCTGAAGGTGAAAGACCCCAGCAACGCCGGCTACCCCGACAGCTTCAACTGCGACGGCTCCCACGACCTGACCAAGGTGGCACGCTTCGAGTCGTACCGGGGCTTTTTGTTCGGCAGCCTGAACGCCAACGTGAAACCGCTGGTCGAGCACCTGGGCGAGTCAGCGAAGATCATCGACATGATCGTCGATCAGTCGCCTGAAGGCCTGGAAGTGCTGCGCGGTGCCAGCTCGTACATCTACGAAGGCAACTGGAAGCTCACCGCCGAAAACGGCGCTGACGGCTACCACGTAAGCTCCGTGCACTGGAACTACGCCGCCACCCAGAACCAGCGCAAGCAGCGCGAGGCGGGTGACGAGATCAAGACCATGAGTGCTGGCGCCTGGGCCAAGCAGGGCGGCGGTTTCTATTCCTTCGACCACGGCCACCTGCTGCTGTGGACCCGCTGGGCCAACCCGGAAGACCGCCCGGCCTATGAGCGCCGCGACCAACTGGCCGCCGACTTCGGCCAGGCGCGCGCCGACTGGATGATCGAAAACTCGCGCAACCTGTGCCTGTACCCCAACGTGTACCTGATGGACCAGTTCAGCTCGCAGATCCGCGTTGCCCGGCCGATTTCGGT
The DNA here is from genome assembly GCF_043106005.1 of Pseudomonas sp. GLN_2. Classification (NCBI taxonomy): domain Bacteria; kingdom Pseudomonadati; phylum Pseudomonadota; class Gammaproteobacteria; order Pseudomonadales; family Pseudomonadaceae; genus Pseudomonas; species Pseudomonas sp. GLN_2. The sequence continues at coordinate 49,391 of NZ_JBICMC010000077.1, forward strand.
GAACAAGACCGAAATCACCATCTACTGCATCGCGCCGAAAGGCGAGAGCGCCGATGCCCGCGCCAAGCGTATCCGCCAGTACGAAGACTTCTTCAACGTCAGCGGCATGGCCACCCCGGACGACCTGGAAGAATTCCGCTCGTGCCAGACCGGCTATGGCGGCGGCACCGGCTGGAACGACATGTCCCGCGGCGCGAAACACTGGGTCGAAGGCGCCGATGAGGCAGCCAAGGAGATTGAACTCGAACCCCTGCTGTCGGGCGTGCGCACCGAGGACGAAGGCCTGTTCGTGCTGCAGCACAAGTACTGGCAGGACACCATGATCCAGGCCCTCAAGGACGAACAGCAGCTGATCCCCGTGGAGGCCGTGCAATGAGCCTGTATGACACCGTGCGCGACTTTCTCTACCGCGAAGCGCGCTACCTGGACGATGCCCAGTGGGACCAGTGGCTGGAACTGTACGCCAGCGATGCCAGCTTCTGGATGCCGAGCTGGGACGATGACGACACCCTCACCGAAGACCCACAAAGCGAGATCTCGCTGATCTGGTACGGCAACCGTGGCGGCCTGGAAGACCGCGTGTTCCGCATCAAGACCGAGCGCTCCAGTGCGACCGTGCCCGACACCCGCACCTCGCACAACATCAGCAACATCGAGATCGTCGAGCAGGGCGAGGGCAGCTGCCAGGTGCGCTTCAACTGGCACACCCTGAGCTTCCGCTACAAGACCACCGACAGTTACTTCGGCACCAGCTTCTACACCCTCGACCTGCGCGGCGAGCAGCCGCTGATCAAGGCCAAGAAGGTGGTGCTGAAGAACGACTACGTCCGCCAGGTCATCGACATCTACCACATCTGATACAGGGTTTTGCGAGCATTGCCCGGTGCGTCTTGTGACGCGCCGTGGCTCGGCTCGCCCGCGAGGTGCAACATGAGCTACCAGATCGCACTGAATTTCGAAGACGGAGTTACCCGTTTCATTGAAGCCACCGGCCAAGAAACCGTGGCCGACGCCGCTTACCGCCAAGGCATGAACATTCCGCTGGACTGCCGTGACGGCGCTTGCGGGACCTGCAAGTGCAAGGCTGAGTCCGGTCGTTATGACCTTGGCGACAACTTCATCGAAGACGCCTTGAGCGAAGACGAAATCGCCGAAGGCTACGTGCTGACGTGCCAGATGCGCGCCGAAAGCGACTGCGTCATCCGCATCCCGGCTTCGTCGCAGCTGTGCAAGACCGAGCAGGCCACTTTCGAGGCCGCCATCAGCGATGTGCGCCAACTGTCGGTCAGCACCATTGCCCTGTCGATCAAGGGTGAGGCCCTGAGCCGTCTGGCCTTCCTGCCGGGGCAGTACGTCAACCTGAAGGTGCCGGGCAGCGAGCAGAGCCGGGCCTACTCGTTCAGCTCGCTGCAGAAGGACGGCGAAGTCAGCTTCCTGATCCGCAACGTACCGGGTGGGCTGATGAGCAGCTTCCTGACCAACCTTGCCAAAGCCGGCGACAGCCTGAGCCTGGCCGGGCCGTTGGGCAGCTTCTACCTGCGGCCGATCCAGCGCCCGCTGTTGCTGCTGGCCGGTGGTACCGGGCTGGCTCCGTTCACCGCGATGCTGGAGAAGATCGCCGAGCAGGGCAGCGAGCACCCGTTGCACCTGATCTACGGCGTGACCAACGACTTTGATCTGGTCGAACTCGACCGCCTGCAAGCGCTGGCGGCACGTATCCCCAACTTCACCTACAGCGCCTGCGTCGCCAACCCGGACAGCCAGTACCCGCAGAAGGGCTATGTCACCCAGCACATCGAGCCACGCCACCTCAATGACGGCGATGTGGATGTGTACCTGTGCGGCCCGCCACCCATGGTGGAAGCGGTCAGCCAGTACGTGCGTGAGCAGGGCATTACCCCAGCCAACTTCTACTACGAGAAGTTTGCGGCTGCGGCCTGACGCCTCCTGATTCAAAGCAATACGCCGACCCTGTGGGAGCGGGCGAGCCCGCGAAGCAGGCAGCGCGGTGGATGGCACGGGTTTCGCCCGTGTTCGCGGGCATGCCCGCTCCCACAGTGATCGCGCAGCCTTTCCGGCTTTGAGCAAGACAATTGCTGCCACAGGGTCTCTCGCGAACTGGAGATTTGCATATGAACAACAGATTCCAAGGCAAGGTTGCCCTGGTCACCGGTGCCGCCCAAGGCATCGGCCGGGGCGTGTGCTGGCGGCTCAAGGCCGAAGGTGCGCAAGTGGTGGCCGTAGACCGTTCCGAACTGGTCCACGAGCTGGCCGGCGAAGGCATGCTCACCCTCACCGCCGACCTGGAGCAACACATCGATTGCGCCCGAGTCATGGCCAGTGCGGTGGAAACCTTCGGCCGCCTCGACATCTTGGTCAACAACGTCGGCGGCACCATCTGGGCCAAGCCTTTCGAGCACTACGATGTCGAGCAGATCGAGGCCGAAGTGCGCCGTTCGCTATTCCCGACACTGTGGTGCTGCCATGCCGCGCTGCCCTACATGCTTGAGCGTGGCAGCGGCGTCATCGTCAACGTTTCGTCCATCGCCACCCGTGGCGTCAACCGTGTGCCCTATGGCGCGGCCAAAGGCGGCGTCAATGCGCTCACCGCCTGCCTGGCCTTCGAAACGGCTGGCCGTGGGATCCGTGTCAACGCCACCTCGCCGGGTGGCACCGAAGCGCCGCCCCGGCGGGTACCGCGCAACAGTGCAGCGCAAACCGAGCAGGAAAAGCACTGGTACCAGCAGATCGTCGACCAGACCCTCGACAGCAGCCTGATGCACCGCTACGGCAGCATCGACGAGCAGGTGGGGGCCATTCTGTTCCTCGCGTCCGACGAAGCCTCGTACATCACCGGCGTGACCCTGCCGGTTGGGGGCGGCGACCTCGGCTGAATTGCAACCTCAAGGCAAAAGTTTTCTTCCAAAACAAAAACAAGAGCGACAGATGCCATGCGAACCCTTGACGTACACCCGATCATCGACAATGCGCGCTTTACCCCGTTTCACTGGATGGTCATGGCCTGGTGCGGCCTGCTGCTGATTTTCGACGGCTATGACCTGTTCATCTACGGTGTGGTACTGCCGGTCATCATGAAAGAGTGGGGCCTGACCCCGTTGCAGGCCGGTGCACTGGGCAGCTATGCGCTGTTCGGCATGATGTTCGGCGCCCTGGCCTTCGGCAGCCTGGCCGACCGCATCGGGCGCAAGAAGGGTATTGCCATCTGTTTCGCCTTGTTCTCGGGGGCGACTATCCTCAACGGCTTTGCCAGCAGCCCGAGCGAGTTTGGCATCTACCGCTTCGTTGCCGGCCTGGGCTGTGGCGGCCTGATGCCCAACGCCGTGGCACTGATGAACGAATACGCGCCCAAGCGCCTGCGCAGCACGCTGGTGGCGATCATGTTCAGTGGCTATTCGCTGGGCGGCATGCTGTCGGCAGGTGTCGGCATCTTCATGCTGCCGCGTTTTGGCTGGGAGTCGATGTTTTTCGCCGCAGCGGTGCCTCTGCTGCTGTTACCGGTGATTCTTTACTACCTGCCTGAATCCATCGGCTTCCTGGTGCGCCAAGGCCGTATCGAGGAAGCACGCTCACTGCTCAAACGGCTGGACCCGGACTGCGATGTCCAGGCCGATGATGTGCTTCAGGCGGCCGACCGTAAAGGCAGCGGCGCTTCGGTGCTGGAGCTGTTCCGCAATGGCCTGGCGATTCGCACCCTGGCACTGTGGGTTGCGTTCTTCTGCTGCCTGCTGATGGTCTACGCCCTGAGTTCCTGGCTGCCAAAGCTGATGGCCAACGCCGGCTACAGCCTGGGCTCAAGCCTGTCATTCCTGCTGGCACTGAACTTTGGCGGCATGGCGGGGGCAATCCTCGGCGGCTGGCTGGGCGACCGCTACAACCTGGTCAAGGTGAAGGTGGCGTTCTTCATTGCCGCCGCACTGTCGATCAGCCTGCTGGGGGTGAACAGCCCGATGCCGGTGCTGTACCTGCTGATCTTCATTGCCGGCGCCACCACCATTGGTACGCAGATTCTGCTGTATGCCGGCGCTGCGCAGATGTACGGCCTGTCAGTGCGCTCTACCGGCCTGGGCTGGGCCTCGGGCATCGGCCGTAATGGCGCCATCGTCGGCCCGCTGCTGGGCGGTGCGCTGATGGGCATCAACCTGCCACTTCAACTCAATTTCATCGCCTTCGCCATTCCTGGCGCCATCGCCGCGCTGGCCATGGCCGTGCACCTGGCCAGTGGTCGGCGCCACGCCCAGGCCCTGGCGGCGCAGGCCTGAACCGAACAGAACAAGACGAGGTAACCCCTATGACCGTGAACATTTCCCATACTGCCGAGGTACAGCAGTTCTTCGAGGAGGCCGCAGGCTTTGGTAATGCGGCCGGCAATCCACGCCTCAAACGCATCGTGCGGCGCCTGCTGCAGGATACCGCGCGGCTGATCGAAGACCTGGACATCAGCGAAGACGAGTTCTGGCACGCCGTCGACTACCTCAACCGCCTGGGCGGTCGCGGCGAGGCCGGGCTGCTGGTGGCAGGGCTGGGCATCGAACACTTCCTCGACCTGCTGCAGGATGCCAAGGACCAGGAGGCAGGGCGCGTTGGCGGTACCCCACGCACCATCGAAGGCCCGTTGTACGTGGCTGGCGCACCGATTGCCCAAGGTGAAGTGCGCATGGACGACGGCAGCGAGGAGGGCGTGGCCACGGTGATGTTCCTGGAAGGCCAGGTGCTGGACCCGCACGGACACCCGCTGCCGGGTGCCACGGTCGACCTGTGGCATGCCAATACCCGTGGTACCTATTCGTTCTTCGACCCAAGCCAGTCGGCGTACAACCTGCGTCGGCGCATCGTTACCGATGCTCAAGGGCGTTACCGCGCGCGCTCCATCGTGCCATCGGGCTATGGCTGCGACCCGCAGGGGCCAACCCAGGAATGCCTGGACCTGCTCGGCCGTCATGGTCAGCGCCCGGCCCATGTGCACTTCTTTATCTCGGCGCCAGGGTACCGGCACCTGACCACGCAGATAAACCTGTCGGGGGACAAGTACCTGTGGGATGACTTTGCCTATGCCACACGGGACGGGCTGGTCGGGGAGGTGATGTTCGTCGAAGGGCCGGAGGGTCGGCATGCCAAGTTGAAGTTCGACTTCCAGTTGCAGCAGGCCCAGGGCGGTGCCGATGAGCAACGCAGCGGGCGGCCGCGGGCTTTGCAGGAGGCCTGATCCACCGAGTGGGCTGTTTCGCGGGCATGCCCGCTCCCCCAGGTGAAGCCTGTGCAGTCGTTGTGGGAGCGGGCAAGCCCGCGAAGCAGCCAACACCCAAACAAGAGCCCGCCACAAAGGCCGGCCGCTGCCTTGCGAGAAGCTTCATGAAAACGCTGATCAAGGACTGCTCTGTGTCGGCCATCGTCGCCGGCAGCATTGCCACGACGATCTCCTACGCCGGCCCGTTGGTGATCATTTTCCACGCCGCCGAAGCGGCCGGCCTGTCGCACCAGCAGTTGTCGTCCTGGGTTTGGGCCGTGTCCATGGGCAGTGCCGTACTCGGTGCGCTGCTCAGCCTGCGCTACCGCGTGCCGGTAGTGATCGCCTGGTCGATCCCGGGGTCGGCCCTGTTGGTCACCGCCTTGCCGCAACTGGGCCTGGAGCAGGCCGTGGGTGCCTACCTGGTGGCCAACCTGGTCCTGCTGCTGATCGGCATCAGCGGGGCCTTCGACCGCATCATCGCGCGCCTTCCGGGCTCTATCGCTGCCGGTATGCAGGCCGGGATCCTGTTCAGCTTTGGCATCGAGGTGTTCCGCGCCTTGCCGGTGCAACCGCTGCTGGTACTGGCGATGTTCGTCACCTACGTGCTGATGCGTCGGGTGCAGCCGCGCTATGCCGTGGCTGCGGTGCTGGGCGTGGGCATGCTGGTGACCGTGGCCAGCGGTACGTTGCGCACCGAGGCACTGGTGCTGGAACTGGCCTCACCCCAGTGGGTCACCCCCCAGTTCAGCCTGTCGGCGGTATTCAGCCTGGCGCTGCCGATGGTGCTGGTGGCGCTGACCGGGCAATTCATGCCGGGTATGGCGGTACTGCGCAACGCTGGCTATGCCACGCCGGCCAGCCCGCTGATCAGCGCCAGTGCCCTGGCTGGGGCGCTACTGGCGCCGTTCGGTTGCCACGGGCTGAACCTGGCGGCGGTTACCGCCAGCCTGTGCACCGGCCATGAAGCCCATGAAAACCCGCAACGGCGCTATGTGGCCGCGGTGGCTGGCAGTGCGTTGTACCTGCTACTGGGCATTGCCGGGGCGACCTTGATGTCGCTGTTCGCCGCCTTTCCCGCCGTCCTGATCGCGGCCCTGGCCGGTTTGGCCCTGTATGGCGCCATCAGCGAAGCCCTGGTCCGCAGCCTGGCAGAACCGGCCGAGCGCGACGCCGGGCTGTTCACCTTTCTGGTCACCGCTTCGGGGGTGGCTTTCCTGGGCCTGTCGGCGGCGTTCTGGGGGCTGCTGTTCGGCCTGCTGGCGCACGCGCTGCTGAGGCTGCGCCAGCCGAGTGCCCGGGAGGTGCTGCGCCGTACCCCATGAACTGCCGTGTTTCCAACGCTTTACCCATAAAAACAAGATCAAGAGAGCTTCGGAATGAACCACACCCCTTGCGTTGCCCTGGGCCTGACATTGCTCAGCCAGCCACTGCTGGCTGCCGAAGGCGGCTTCTTCGAGGACTCGAAGGCCACCCTGAGTGCCCGTAACTACTACTTCAGCCGCGATTTTTCCGACATTGTCGGGGCCAACAAACAGTCCAAGGTCGAGGAGTGGGCCCAGGGTTTCATCCTCGACTTCAAAAGTGGCTACACCCCGGGCCCGGTCGGTTTTGGCGTGGACGCCCTGGGCTTGCTGGGCATCAAGCTGGACAGCAGTCCAGACCGCACCAACACCGGCCTGTTGCCGGTGCATGGCGACGGCCGTGCTGCCGATGAGTACAGCCGCCTGGCGCCGACCTTCAAGGCCCGGATATCAAAAACCGAACTGCGTGCAGGTGAACTGCAACCGAACCTGCCGGTGCTGACCTTTAGTGATATTCGCCTGTTGCCACCCACCTATCAGGGCCTGAGTTTGAGTTCGTCGGAAATCGACGGGCTGGCTATGCAGGCCGGGCACTTGAAAAGTACCCACCTGCGCAACGAAGGTGGCGACGGCAAGATGAACGCGATGCTTGGCCATGTGCCGATGCGACAGGCCGAAAGCGACGCGTTCAACTATGTGGGTGGGGACTATGCGTTCAATGCCAACCAGAGCAGCGTCAGCCTTTGGTACGGTCAGCTGGAGGACATCTACCAACAAGGCTTTGTTGGCCTGAAGCACAGCAAACCCGTCGGGGACTGGGTACTCAGCGCCAACCTGGGGTATTTCACCGCGCGTGAGCAAGGCGATGCGCTGCTGGGCAACATCGACAACCAGGCGTTCTTCTCGCTGTTCACTGCCCGGCACGGCGGGCACAGCTTCCATGCCGGCTACCAGGGCATTTATGGCGATAGCCCGTTCCCACGGGTATTCGCCAACATCTCGCCGTTGGGCAACGAGGTGCCGACCTATGAGTTTGCCTACACCGACGAACGCTCGTACCAGGTGCGTTACGACTACAACTTCGCCGCCATGGGCGTGCCGGGCCTGACAGCGACCGTGCGCTACATAACCGGTAACAATGTCGATACCGGGCTGGGTTACGAGGGGCGTGATCGCGAGCGTGATCTGGATATCGGCTATGCGGTGCAGAGCGGGGCACTGAAAGGGTTGGGGATTCGGGTGAGGAATGCCATGGCGCGCTCCAACTACCGCAGTGATATCGACGAGAACCGCCTGACGCTGGTGTACACCTGGCAGCTGTTCTGAGCCATTCAGGAGAATTGCGCATCAGGGGTGTATGGGGGTAGCGTGCGGAAACGACTCTTTCAGGAATCCCCACCTTGGACTCCATCACCCAAGCCGTACTTGGCGCGGCGCTGCAAGGGACCGTGCTCGGGCGCATCCAGGGCCGACGCTCGCTGCTGTACGGTGCAGCACTGGGCACGCTGCCGGACCTGGATGTGATCATTCGCTATGCCGACCCGGTGTCGCAGATGACTTATCATCGCGGCTTCTCCCACTCGTTGTTCGTGCTCACCGGCCTGGCCTTGCTGTTGGCCTGGCTGGTCAACAAGCGCTGGCCCGGAAAGGGGTATACCTTGCCCAGGCTTTTTTTGGCGTTCTGGCTGGTATTGGTAACCCATCCGGTGCTCGACGCCTTCACGGTTTACGGCACGCAGTTGTTCTGGCCTTTGCACACCACCCCTGAAAGCTGGGCGGCGGTGTTCATTATCGACCCGGTCTACACCGTGCCGCTGCTGGCTGCGGTGGTCTTCACCCTCATGAAGGGCGTGACCCGCAGGGCTACCCGCCTGCTGACCATGGCCCTGGTGTTCAGTACCTGCTACCTGGGTTTCGGCCTGGCGGGGCGCATGGCTGCCGAGCAGCGTTTCCAGTCGGCACTGGACCAGCAAGGTATCGTCGTGAGCGAGGTGCGTGCCGTGCCGATGGCATTCAACAGCCTGGTCTGGCGGGTGTTGGCCAAGACCCCGGATGGCGATTATTACGAAGGCATCAGCAGCGTGCTCGACCAGCAACCCCCCGAAATGCAACGCTTGTCGCGCAATCTGGAACTGGCGCAAGCACTGAACAATGACCCTTTGCACCAGCGCTTGCGCTGGTTCACCGATGACTGGCTGCGTTATGACCAGATTGGCGACGCACTGGTGGTCACCGACCTGCGCATGGGTATCCCGGGGAATTACACCTTCCGTTTCAACATGGCTCAGCGCGATCATCAAGGGCAGTGGAGGGTCGGTGTACCTTCGCCGTGGCGAGGCAGCGGGCCTGGCTCGCTGTTCAACGCTCAAGAGCTGATGCTTATCTGGCAACGCATTGTCGACCAGCAGCCGCCACTGCCGCTGGCTAACTGGACCGATCGCTACCTCGGGCAGACGGAAGCTGCAAGGCAGCCCCACTAGATCAGGAACCTTGCATTGCCTGAAATCGCACCCATCTATGGCGGTTCGATCAGCGTCAGGAAAACACCATGGAACCCAACCGCTTCGGCGACATCGCCGCTTTCGTCAGCGCCGCGAAGGCCGGCAGCTTCACCGCTGCGGCTGCCAGCCTGGGCCTGACGCGTTCAGCGGTGGGCAAGAGCATCGCCCGCCTGGAAGCCCGCATGGCGGTGCGCCTGCTCAACCGCACTACGCGCAAGCTGAGCCTGACCGATGAAGGCCTGGTGGCGTTCGAGCGCTGGCGGCAGATTCTGGATGACCTGGACGAGGTCGAAAGCACCATGGCCCTGCGCCGCGGCAAGCCCACTGGCACCCTGCGCCTGACCGCACCGCTGTCGCTCGGGCAGCGCCATGTATTGCCTATCCTCGACCAGTACCTCAAGCAATGGCCCGAACTGCGGGCGGATATCCGCTTCACCGACCGTTTCGTTGATCTGGTCGAAGAGGGCGTGGACGTCGCCGTGCGCATCGGTGCACCTAAGGAAGACTCGCAATTGCTGACGCGCACCGTCGCCTGGCAGCAGTTCGTGACCTGTGCATCGCCTGCGTATCTGGAGAAGCGCGGTGTGCCGCAGATGCCCGGCGACCTCTATGGTCATGACAAGATTGCCTTCCTGGCGGGCGAGAAGGCCATGCCCTGGCGCTTTCACACAGAAGCGGGGCTGCACCTGTGCGAAGATCCCGGGCGGCTGAACATCGACAGTTCCGAGGCCATGCTTGACGGCGCCCGGGCCGGTTTCGGTCTGATTCACCTGCCTACCTATATCACCGGTGACGACCTGCGCGCTGGCAATCTGGTGGAGGTACTGCACGCCTACCGCCCCCCGGCAGACCCCATTCGCATCGTCTACCCAAGCAAGCGCCACCTGTCCCCTCGGGTACGCGGCTTCATCGACTTGTTGGTGGCCAGCTGGGAGCCGGGCGTGCCTTGGGAATACTGATTGGGGAATGCCAGGCCCCTATGCCGGGCCTGAAACTGGGTTTATCGCTGGCGGCGCAGCATGGAAACTGGCAGCCATTGATAATCCCTCTGGAGACCCCATGACTGCACTGTCCGTACTGGATCTGGTCATGATCGGCGAAGGCAAGACCTTCGCCGATGCGATCGAAGAATCCCGCCAGCTGGCGCGGCATGTCGAGCAACAGCACTACAGCCGCTACTGGATCGCCGAGCACCATGACATGCCGGGCATTGGCTCGGCTGCCACTTCGCTGGTGATCAACGAAATCGCCAATGCCACCCGACACATTCGTGTTGGGGCTGGCGGCATCATGCTGCCCAACCATGCGCCGTTGGTGGTGGCCGAACAGTTTGGCACCCTCGATACATTGCACCCGGGCCGTATCGACCTGGGCCTGGGCCGTGCGCCAGGCACGTCCGGGCCGACCGTGCGTGCATTGCGCGGCGCCGCGCCAGAGCGAGATTTCAGCCAGGACATCGCCGAGCTGCGTGATTACCTGGCGGACAACGGCAAACGCCGGGTGCGCGGCGTACCGGGTGCGCACGATGTGCCGGTGTGGATCCTCGGTTCCAGCCTGTTCGGTGCTGACCTGGCGGCGAAGCTGGGCCTGCCTTATGCCTTCGCCTCGCACTTTGCCCCGCGTTACCTGCTGCAGGCCATTGCCCATTACCGCGCCAACTTCCAGCCTTCCGCGCAACTGGCCAAACCGTATGTGATGGTTGGCATGAACCTGTTCGCCGCTGCCAGCGATGCTGAGGCGGACTACCTGGCCAGCTCCCACCGCAAGTGGATGCTGGACCTGCATGTCGGGCGCTTTGGCTTGCTGCCCAAGCCGCAAGAGGGTTACATCGAACGCTTGCCGGAACACGAGCGCGCCGTGCTCGAGCAGGTGATGGCCTGCACCGTAGCCGGAGGGCCTGAACGGGTGAGGGAAGGGCTGCGCTCGCTGATTGAGCAGACCGGGGCGGACGAGCTGATGATCGACTGCCGCATCCATGACCCGCTGGCGCGGCAGCGGTCACATGCCTATGCAGCGCAGGCGTTGGCTGAACTGGGCTGACACGAAAAAAAAAAGGGCGCCCGCAAGAGCGCCCGTTTTTGCATCAAGCCTGCTTCAGGAACGGATAATCCGTATACCCCTCAGGCCCATTGGCATAATCGAACTTCGCCCGGTGCTCATTCAACGGCGCTTGCAGCCGCAGACGCTCCACCAGGTCGGGGTTGGCAATGTAGGCGCGCCCGAACGCCACGGCATCGATCAAACCCCGCCCGATGAGGTCTTCGCCTTTCTCGGCGGTATAGGCACCGGCCGCGATGATCACCCCGGGGTAGGCGGCGCGAATGGCCTGGCGGAACTCGTCACGCAGTGGCTTGCCGCCGGCCCAGTCCGGCTCGGACAGGTGCAGGTAGGCGAGGTTGCGCTTGGCCAGTTCGCGGATCAGGTACAGGCCGGCGGCTTCCTGGTCTTCGCCATTGTCCACACCATTGAAACCACCCAGCGGGAACACGCGAATACCGACCCGGTCGGCGCTCCAGTTGGCAATGGCCGCATCCACCGCCTCCAGCACAATGCGCGCACGGTTTTCAACGCTGCCGCCGTAGCGGTCTTCGCGCTGGTTGGCACTGGGGGTGAGGAACTGGTGCAGCAGGTAACCGTGGGCGGCGTGCAACTCGATGAAGTCGAAGCCGGCTTCACAGGCGTTGATCGCGGCCTGGCCAAAGTCGGCGACGATGCCAGCGATCTCCGCTTCGCTGAGTGCCCGGGGTGCGGAGGTTTCCACGCGCGTCAGGTTGCCTTGCGCATCACGCAGGGTGGTGCGTGCGTCCGCCGGCAGCGCCGAAGGGGCCACGGGGGCCTCGCCGCCAGGTTGCAGCGAGGTATGCGACACCCGCCCGGTGTGCCACACCTGCACGGCGCTGTGGCCACCATCGGCATGGATGCCTTGGTTGATGTGCTTCCAGGCAGCGATCTGCTCGGTGCTGTGAATGCCGGGCGAGCCAGAATAGCCCTTGGCCTGGAAGGAGATTTGCGTGGCTTCAGTGATGATCAGGCCAGCACTGGCGCGCTGACGGTAGTACTCGGCCATCAGCGCGGTGGGTACATCACCCGGCTCCAGGCTGCGCAGGCGGGTGAGGGGGGCCATGAATACACGGTTGGGCAGGGTGAGGGGGCCGATTTGCAGCGGTTGCAAGAGTTTCATTGCAGCTCCAGAGGTGGAAAACCAATGGTGCGCACGATACCGAGGTGATTGGGGAAAGGGGGGACCGGGAGCCCGGCTCAGGGCTCCCCAATGCGTCAGCTGCGCGTCAGCCGCCCACTCACATAATGCGCCACGTCATTGAAGCCCGGCGTGGACGCATGCCCTGGCGTCACCAACGAATCGATGAACGCCTCATCCTCCGCGGTAATCTTCACCGCCAATGCGCCGCCATAGGTATCCCACTGTTCCTCGGTCCGCGGCCCGACAATCGCCGAACTGACCCATTGGTTATTCAACACCCAGGCAATGGCGAATTCGACAATACCCACCCCCTTGGCCTCTGCGTACGTCTGAATCTGCCGGGCAATAGTCAGCGACTCCTGGCGCCACTCCACTTCCATGATGCGTTTGTCCTGTCGCCCTGCGCGGCTGCCGGCGTCCGGCACCGCGCCCGGCGCATACTTGCCGCTGAGCACGCCCCGGGCCAGCGGGCTGAAGGGTACGACGCCCAGACCATGGGCGGCGGCGGCCGTGAGCTGTTCGGGCTCGGCCTGGCGGTTGACGATGTTGTACAGCGGCTGGCTGACTACCGGCCTGGGCACACCAAGGCGCTCGGCAACATGGCAGACCTCGGCAATGCGCCAGCCACGGAAATTGGACACCCCCCAGTAGCGGATCTTGCCCTGGCGCAACAAGTCGCCAATGGCCTGCACGGTCTCTTCCAGCGGTACCTTGTGGTCTTCGCGGTGCAGGTAGTAGATGTCCAGGTAGTCCATACCCATGCGGGTCAGCGTGGCATCCACGGCATTGAAGATGTGCTTGCGCGACAACCCGCTGCGGTTAGGCAGGCCGTCGGCCGGGCCGAAGCCGACCTTGCTGGCGACGACCCAGTCATGGCGATGGCGCGCCACGGCTTCACCGACGATTTCTTCCGAGCGCCCGGCGTTGTAAACGTCGGCGGTGTCGATGAAGTTGATGCCTTGGTCCCAGGCCTTGTCGATAATGCGCAGGGCATCCTCGGTACGGGTCTGCTCGCCGAACATCATGCTGCCCAGGGTAAGGGCGGAAACCTGCAGGCCACTGTGGCCGAGGGGGCGGTAGATCATGCGCGTGGGTCCTTATGCAGTCGGCTGACCTGCCTGTTTTACACACAACCGGGATGCATTGAAAGGCACCCCTCAGCCAATGAGCGCCAAAGCCTCCTGCAGGCTCAAGGGGCGCTTCAGGCGTTGCGACAGCGTCGCCATGGCATCGGAGTGACCCTTGGCGATAACGGCCTCGACGCGTTCATCCATACACTGCAGGGCAACAAAATCGCCGTTTTCCGGCTCACCGACGAATTCGATCCGGTTCCAGTCCCTGGCATGGCCTAGCACTTCATAGGTACGGCCATGCTGGTAGGTCCAGAAAAACGGTACATCGGCATAACGGCGTTGTTCGCCAAGCATGTTGGCGGCGGCGATAACCCCGTGTTGCTGGGCCAGACGCCAGTGCTCGATGCGCACCGGGCGCCCCGTGAGCGGGAAGGTGGCAATGTCACCTGCGGCCCACAAACCGTCAGCTGCGCGCATTTCGGCGTCGACCCTCACCGATTTGTCTTCGCCAAGCGGCACCCCTTGAAGGAAAGCGGTGGCGGGTTTTACCCCGGTGCCGAACAGCACCAAGGGGGTCTGCAGCCGTTCACCATTGGCCAGTTGCACCACTTCGACCTTGTCCAGGCCTTCGATCCGCTCGACCTCGGTGGGGCCGTGGAAGGTAATGCCTTTTCGTTCATGCAGCGCGCGAATGCAGCGCCCGATACGCTCGCCCAACTGTCGGATCAGAGGGACTTCGTGGCGCGAGACCACGTGCACCTGCACGCCATACTTGCGCAATGCCGAGGCTGCCTCCAGGCCGATGAAGCCGTCACCGACGATGACCACCGGTTGGCCAGGCTCGGCTGCGTCGAGCAACTGTGCAGCATCTTCCAGTGAGCGGAGGGTGAACACCCCGGGCAGGTCGGCACCGGGAATGTCTGGGCGCAGTGCTTTACCGCCGGTTGCCAGCAGGCAGGCGTCGTAATCGATCTGCTGACCATCGGCGAGGGTGACCTGGCGCTTCTGGCTGTTCAGGGTGCGCACCTTGCCGTGCTTGCGCTGCAGTTGGCCCTTGCGCAGGGCGTCGGCTTCGAGCAGCGCGGGGACCTCATCGGGTGGCATCTGCCCGGCAATCACGAATTTGCTCAGTGCTGTGCGATCGTAGGCCGGCTGGCGCTCCTGATCGATCCATACCAGCCTGCCCGCGAAGCCATGCGCCAGCAGGGTGGCGACGGCGGCGCTGCCGGCGGCACCGGCGCCGACCACCACGAAACAGCGGGCATCGCTGTGCCTGGGCGGTTCGCTGGCCGGTAGGGGCTGGTCATCGACCCAGACTTCATCGCCCTTGATCCACGCCTTGTAGCGGCGCAGGTCGGCGAGTGCAGGCGGCTCACAAACCACGCCATCGTCAACGGCGAACGCAGCTTTGTGCCAAGGGCAGACCAGCAAACCCCCGCACACCACGCCTTCATCAAGGGGGGCGCCTGCGTGGGGGCAGTTGCCCTGGTAGGCGTGTACCTGATCGCCCTGGCGGATGAGGATGAGTTCTTCGTTGCCGGCCTGGACGCGCAGGGGGCGGTGCTCGTCGAGCTGGGCCAAGCGGGCCACGGCGTACTGGGTCATGGGGCTTCTCCAAAGGGGCCTTTGGAACCATTTGACGCCTGGGGCGGGAAGGGGATGCGTTGAGCTGACGATCGGTGGCGGGTGTGGATTTGGTGCGGCTTGGGTGGGCCTCATTGCAGGCTTGCCCGCGCCCACAGGCTTGAAACCTGTGGGCGTGGGCAAGCCTGCGAATGCCTCAACTCACCCGTGCAGTACTCAGCGAACCCGCTCGCGTTACACGCAAGGCCACCAGGCTACCCAATACGATCAACGCCGCGAGCGAATACAGTGCGGCATCGGTTGAACCGGTCTGGTCCTTGATGAACCCTACCAGGTACGGGCTGAGAAACCCCGCCATCTGGCCTACCGAGTTGATGATCGCCAGACCTGCCACGGCGGCTCCGGCACTGAGCAGCGCAGTCGGCATTGGCCAGAACATCGGCAAACCGGTAAGCGCGCCCATGGTGGCGATCGACAAGCCAAGAATGGCAATGCTCGGGTTGCCGGCGAAGTTCACCGCAATCAGCAGGCCGACGGCGCCCATCAGCATTGGCACCACCAGGTGCCAGCGGCGCTCGTTGCGCAGGTCGGCTGAGCGCCCGCAAAGGATCATGAACACACCTGCCAGCAGGTACGGGATGGCGCTGAGCCAGCCGATCAGCAGCGGGTTGTCGAAGCCCATGCTCTTGATGATCGAGGGTAGCCAGAAGTTGATCGCGTACACGCCGCTCTGGATGCAGAAGTAGACGAAGCCGAAGGTCCAGATCAGCGGGTTGGTCAACACGGCCAGCACGCTGTCGCTGGTGGTGCTCGGTTTGCTTGCAGCATCGGCCTGCAGGTCGGCAGCGATCAGCTGACGTTCAGCCGGGCTCAGCCAGGCGGCTTTCTGGTAGCCGTCACTGAGCAGGAACACCGCCAGTACGCCCAAGGCCACGGTCGGCAGGCCCTGGATCAGGAACATCCACTGCCAGCCGGCCAGGCCGTGCTGGCCGGCGGCGAAATGTTCGAGGATCCAGCCGGAGAACGGCCCGCCAAGCAGGCCCGATACCGGGATCGCCGACATGAAAAGGGCCATGATGCGGCCGCGCCGGGCCGCCGGGAACCAGCGCGAGAGGTACAGCACCACACCCGGGAAGAAGCCGGCTTCGGCAGCGCCGGTGAGCAGGCGCAGGGTGTAGAACTCGGTAGGGGTGGTGACGAACAGCAGGCAGGTGGACAGGCTGCCCCAGGCGATCATCATCAGCGCGATCCAGCGCCGTGGGCCGAAGCGATTGAGGGCCAGGTTGCTTGGCAGGCCACACAGTACATAGCCGATGAAGAAGATGCCGGCGCCAAGGCCGTACACCGTTTCGCTGAATTTAAGGGCGTCGAGCATCTGCAGCTTGGCAAAGCCGACGTTGACGCGGTCCAGGTAGTTGAACAGGTAGCAGATGAAAATGAACGGAATCAGCCGCAAGGTGATGCGCCGGTACAGCGCGTTGCGGGTGGTGTCCGTGCCTTGGTCAGGGGCGGGGCTGTGTGCCATGATCGGGTTCTCTGTTGTTATGGTTTTCGCCGCGTCGCCTGTTCCGGCGCTCGCCCTGACGAGTCTCGGGGACTGCGGCTAGCCTGTCTTTGTGCTTTTGCACAGCGCTTGGCCCAGGCTGCTGTGCCCGAGCCCAAAAGCCAAACACCTAAAGGACCCCGCAATGTTCGAACTCGACCATGACCTGGCGCAGGATATCGTTGACCGGGCAATGGCCATCTTGCCTTGCAACGTCAATGTCATGGACAGCCAAGGGTTGATCCTGGGCAGTGGTGAGCCTGAGCGCATCAACACCCGTCACGAGGGGGCGCAGCTGGTCTTGGCCAATGGCCGGATCGTCGAGCTGGATACTGACGCGGCCAAGTGCCTGAAGGGCGTGCAGCCCGGTGTGAACCTGCCATTGATGCTCGATGGGCGGCTGATGGGCGTGTTGGGCCTGACCGGCGACCCGCAGCAGGTGCGCACCTATGGCGAGCTGGTGCGCATGACCGCCGAAATGCTGCTGGCCCAACGCAATTTACAGGCTGACCAGCAATGGCGAAGGCAGCGCTGTGACGACCTGCTGGCGCTATTGCTCGGCGGCAGCGGTAACTCGCCGCGCTTGCTGGACGAAGCCCGTCAGTTGGGCCTGAAACCTCAACTACCGCGGATACCGTGCCTGTTCGAGATTACGTCGGGGCCACCTGCCGAGGCGCTGGCCGCATGGTTGATGAGCCGTTATCCGGATAGCTGGTGCGTCAGCCCGGCCCGCCAGTCGTTGCTGTGGTGCCGCCCGGCAGGCGTGGCACTGGATGAACTGCGCCTGCTGGAACGCCTGCAACGCCAAGGCTGGAACATTGAGCGACTGGCCCTGGGCAGTGCAGCGCAGAGCCTGGAGCAGTTACGCCGTGGTTACCGCCGGGTGCGTGACTTGCTGGCCTATGGCCGCGAAGTGTTGCCCAGCGAACGATTGCTCAGCCTGCAGCGCTACCGGCTGCCGGCGCTGCTGTGGCGCCACCGTAACGACGATGCGCTGGACGAGCTGCTGGAGCCTTTGCAGCGCATCCGCGCCAAGGACAGCAGTGGCCAGTTACTCACCACCCTGCGCGCCTGGTGTGCACATGACGGCCAGAGCCAGTCCTGTGCCGATGCCCTGGGCATCCACCGCAACAGCCTGCGCTATCGACTGGAGCGAATAGCCGAGCTGGGTGAGGTCGACCCGCTGCGCCTGGAAGGGATGCTTAGCTTGTATCTGGGGTTGCAGCTGTTGCCAGCTGACTGAGGTATTCACTTGCCGGCGATTGGGCCAGAACAGGCAAAAAGGCATCTGCCCAAACAACCCGGCCGGCGTTTTGTGCATTTGACCGAGGCCACCTGGGCAGCCACCTGTCAGCATGCCGCTCATCAGGACAGGAGAAACCCCATGAAAATCGTCATTGCCCCCGACTCGTTCAAGGACAGCCTCGACGCTGCCGGTGTCGCCCGCGCCATCGCTGCGGGCCTGAGCGAAGTGTGGCCCGAGGCTGAACTGGTCGAGTGCCCAATGGCCGACGGTGGCGAAGGCACCATGGAGGCGATCCTGGCCGCCAGCCAGGGTGAACTGCGCCGCCAGGCCGTGCGCGGGCCATTGGGGCAGCACGTCGAGGCCGGCTGGGGCTGGTTGCCGCAAAGTCGCACCGCAATCATCGAAATGGCCCAGGCCAGTGGCTTGCAACGGGTGCCAACCGGCCAGCGCGATGCCTGCCGCAGCAGCACCTGGGGGACCGGTGAGCTGATTGCCGCAGCCCTCGACGCCGGCGCTCAGCGTGTGGTGCTGGCCATCGGTGGCAGCGCCACCAACGATGCCGGCAGTGGCATGTTGCGAGCGCTTGGCCTGCGCCTGCTGGATGCTGACGGGCAAGCGCTGGAAGAGGGCGGCCTGGCCTTGGCCAAGCTGGCCCGTATCGACGCCAGCGGTCTCGACCCGCGCCTGGCCGGGGTGCAGTTTGAAGTCGCGGCGGATGTCGACAACCCATTGTGTGGCGCCAACGGCGCATCGGCGATCTTCGGCCCGCAGAAAGGTGCCAACCCGCAGCAAGTGGAGGCGCTGGACCACGCGCTGAATCATTTTGCCGACCATTGTGCGCTGCTGTTGGGCGCGGATGTGCGCGATTACCCTGGTTGTGGTGCGGCCGGTGGCATGGGCTTCGCTGCCCGGGCATTCATGGACGCGCAGTTCCGCCCTGGGGTGGAAGTCGTGGCTGAGCTGGCTGGCCTTGACGCCCTGGCACAAGGGGCAGATCTGGTGGTGACGGGCGAGGGGCGTTTCGATGCCCAGACACTGCGCGGCAAGACGCCGATGGGGGTGGCGCGGGTTGCCAAGCGCCATGGCGTGCCGGTGGTGGTACTGGCCGGGACCTTGGGGGAGGGGTATCAGCAGTTGTATGCCCATGGGGTCGACGCTGCATTTGCACTGGCCAGTGGACCGATGAGCCTGGAGCAGGCGTGTGCAGATGCAGCCGAGCTGTTGCAGGCCAGGGCTTGTGATATCGGTCGGCTGTGGCGCTGCGCGAAACGAGGCTGAACACCCTGTAGAAATGGCCTTATTGCTGTGTCTCGAACATGGCAATGAAGTTGGCCAGCGCTGGCGAAGCATTCTGGGCGTTCCATTTCATGTACAGCCCAAGCCCTGGGGCGGGCTGGCCATCGATAGGGCGGATGGGGCAAAACTGCACGCGTTCGCGCGGGGTTGAGTGGACGAACGACGCCGGCACCAGGGCCACGCCAAAGCCGCAGGCCACCAGGCCCAGCAGGGTGTGGATCTGCGCCGCCTCCTGCACGACCTTGGGGTAGAACCCGGCCGCTTCGCACAACGCAACCAACTGCGCGTGGTAGCCCCCGCCCAGCGCTTGTGGGGTGAACACGAAATCCTCATCGGCAAACTCGCGCAGGTCGACGGCCTCGTGCCGCGCCTTTGGATGGCTGGCGGGCAGCGCCATGACGATCTGCTCATCAAGCAGCAAGCGTGCCTCCAGGGTGCCGGCCGGCAGCGGTAGCCTGCGCATGAAGCCGATATCCGCCTCACCGGCCAGCAAGGCCTTGGCCTGGGAGGCGGATGGCATCTCGCGGATGGTCAGTTGCACGTTCGGATAAGTCTCCCGAAAGCGGCGCAAGCGGTTGAGCAGCGAGTCGTAATAAGCGATGGAAATGGCTGTGATGGTCAATTTGCCGCTGACGCCCGCCGAAACGTTGCGCGCGTACTCGATCCCTTGTTCAAGTTCAGCAAGCGTGCGGTAGGCGGTGTCGAGAAACGCTGCACCCGCTGCGGTCAGGCGCACCCCGCGCTTGTTGCGCAGAAGCAGGCCAAAGCCGAGCTTTTCCTCGAGCCGGTTGATCGCCTGGCTCAGCGGCGGTTGCGCCATGTGCAAACGCTGGGCGGCCTTGTGAAAGTGCAGCTCTTCGGCCACGGCGATGAACTGCCTGAGCAAACGTGTTTCGATCATCCAGCATTCCTGCAGCGCGGCGACTCGTTGGTGATATCCAAGGGATATCAAAGTTGCATGCTTTTAATATTAAGTCATTGATTTTTTTGTTGATATCGTAAAAAGGAGAACTGAAGGTAATCAGAAATGCCCGTTACAGACCCTTTTCACACTAAAGTTGCGGTCATCACCGGTGCCGCACAGGGCCTGGGCTTGGCCTATGCCATGGCGTTGGCCGAACGCGGCGCGCGGGTAGTCATCAGCGACCTGGGCACTGACCGTTCGGGGCAAGGGCAAGATGGCTCGCCGCTTGAGCACGCACTGGCGGCCATGCGTGCCAAAGGCTTCGCAGTGGTTGGGCACGCCGGCCAACTGGAAAGCGAGGAAGGCTGCAAGCAG
This sequence comes from Pseudomonas sp. GLN_2, assembly GCF_043106005.1. NCBI lineage: Bacteria > Pseudomonadati > Pseudomonadota > Gammaproteobacteria > Pseudomonadales > Pseudomonadaceae > Pseudomonas > Pseudomonas sp. GLN_2. The sequence continues at coordinate 69,664 of NZ_JBICMC010000077.1, forward strand.
CTGGTCGAGTTGGCCATCGAGCATTTCGGTGCGCTGGATATCCTGATCCACAATGCCGGCTGGGTCGATTACCAACGCATCGAGGTCCAGGATGATGCCTTCCTGCAACGTGCCCTGGGCATCAATGTGCAGGCCCCCGTATGGCTGGCCAAGCATGCCTGGCCACATCTCAAGCGCTCCGCAGCGCCACGGGTGGTATTGACCACCTCGGACCGCGCCATGTACCAGCGCTATGCGCAACCCGGCCTGGTGGCCTATGCCGCGGGCAAGATGGCCCAGGTCGGCATCATGAACGCCCTGAGCATGGAGGGCCAGGAGCACGGTATTCTGGTCAATGCCATTTCGCCGGTGGCCAAAACCCGCATGTGGGGCATCAGCCAACCACCTGAAGAGCTGAAGCCCGAGTGGGTGACGCCCGGCGTGCTTTACCTGGCCAGTGCGCTGTGCCATGACACGGGTTACATCTTGCGCGCCAGCAACGGCCAGTTCACCGCCACACGCTTCAACGAAAACAGCGGCGTCAGCTACCCTCGTGACCTTGGCCGCGTGCAGGCCAGCGACCTGGCGCAGGTGGCCGAGCGCTGGAACCGCATCAAGGAATGCAATTACGTGCCAGTCAAAGTTGCCAACACGCGCGCGGATCTTGGTGAAAGCCTGGTCTGGGATGAGCGCAGCGGCGTATTGTATTTTGTCGATATCTCTGGCGGGCGCATCAACAGCCTGACACCCGATGGCGAAGTCGAGTGCCTTTACGAGTCGGCCGCGCGCATTGGCGCCTTGGCGCTGACCGACCGGGGTAACCTGATTTTCACCGAGGATGCCAGCGTGGCCATCTTCGATGTGCCAGCACGCAAGGTCAGCCAGCATTCGGCATCAGTGCATCCGCGCTCGACTTACCGCTTCAACGACGGCGCCTGCGACCCGCAGGGACGCTTCGTCACCGGCCTGATGGACGAGGCCCTCAGCGGCAATACCGGGGCGCTCTTTCGTTTTGACTGGCAATTGAGCGACCAGGTGATCCACGATGACATGGCTTTGCCCACCGGCCTTGCCTGGTCTCAGGACGGCCACACGGTGTACTTCGTCGACTCGGCGGCGCGTGCGATCTACCGCGCAGAGTACCTCATCGAAGGCCGGCTGGGCGCTGTTACGCTGTTTGCCGAAACCCCCGCCGAACTGGGCCGGCCGGATGGCCTGGCGCTGGACCGCGACGGCGGGCTGTGGGTGTGCCAGTACCATGGCAGCTGCCTGCTGCGCTACGACCGCCACGGGCACCTGACCGACCAGGTGTTGATGCCAGTACCGTGCCCCACCAGCTGCTGCTTTGGCGGGCCCGGGATGAACACCTTGTACATCAGTACCGCGCGTTACGACATGACGCCAGAAGACCTGCACCATTATCCGGACGCTGGCGACCTGTATGCCATTCGCCCGGAAATTGGCGGCGTCGCCAGGTACAGCTTCAAGGAATAAGCGGTTGCACCTGACTGGCCGGTAGCACGGCCAGTTCGCCAAAACGCTGCGCCGAGTCGATGTAGCGCAGCGCCGACTTGGCGTCTTTCCAGCCCACATAGCTCATCAGCGACTTCAGCTCCCAACCATTGGCCGTGGCCCAGGTGGCGAAGCCACGCCGTAGTGAGTGGCCGGTATACAGTGCCGCCGGCACCCCGGCGCGTTCCAGCATGCGCCGCAGCAGGCCCACCAGGCTGTTGCTGTTGAGCGCGTTGTCGCCAAGGTTGCCCCAGCGGTCGAGTTTGCGGAACACCGGCCCATGGGCAATACCGGCGACTTCAAGCCATTGCAGGTAGGCAGTGACAGGGCACAAGGCCTTGAGGGCAGGGGTGCGGTGCTGTACGCCCAAGGCTTCGCGGTCGCCCTTGCTGCGCGGCAGGAAAAGCGTAATGCCGACACCGGCTTGCGCCTGGATGTGTTCGATGCGCAGGCGTGCCAGCTCATCGCCGCGAAAACCACGCCAGAAACCCAGCAACAGCAAGGCGCTGTCACGGCGAGCCCGGCGCAGGGCTGCCAAATCATGGTGCTCGCGGGCTTGTCGGGCTTCTTCTTCAAAACACGTCACAGCGGTTTGCAGGTGTTGCAGCAACAGCGGGGCGGCCTGTTTGGGTGGCGTCGGGTGCAGGGTGCGGATGCCGCGTAGCACCTGACGCACCAACGGCGCCTTGGTCGGATCGGGGAAGCCTTGGGCGACGTGCCATTGGCTGAGCGCGGCCAGGCGTTGACGCAGGGTGCTGACTGCATGCTGGTCGGCATGATCGGCCAGGTAGCGGGCAATACTTTCGGCGGTGGCCGGGAGAAAGCCGCCCCAGTGGCTTTCGAAGTGCTCGATGGCGGCCTGGTAGCTGCGCCGGGTGTTGTCACGGGTGGCGGCGCGAAGGTAGCGCTCGATATCGGTCATGGTGCGGGTGTCGGTGTGAGATCGGTACACGATAAACCGTAATGCGTTGTCTGTCCTTGCCCAACGCGATCGGCAAGCCTGCCGTTGCGCTCAATACACGCATGCCTTGTCCTCGACACCGTTGAAGGGCGGGTAAGCCCACAGCTGCGGCAGCGACAGTGGCCGGCTGAAGTGGTAGCCCTGGGCGATATCGCAGCCGGCAAGCTTCAGGTACACCACCTGCTCACGGGTTTCCACCCCCTCGGCCACCACTTCCAGGCCCAGGCGCTTGGCCAGGATGATGGTGGAGGACACGATAGGGCTGTCGTCATGGCTGTTGGACAGCGCCGCGATCAGCGAACGATCGATCTTCAGCTTGCTCAGGGGCAGTGAATGCAGGTGGGCAAAGCCGGCGTAGCCACGGCCAAAATCGTCCAGACTGATACCCAAACCTGCGCCGCGCAACGTATGCAAGTGAGTCACCGCCGTGCCTTCAGGGTCGAGGATGGTGGTTTCGGTAATTTCCAGCTCCAGCTGCTGGGGCGCGATGCCATGATGCTGCAATTTGCTCAACAGCCGGTCAGCGAAGTCGGCTTGACGCAGCTGCAGGGCGGAGACATTGACGGCCAGCCGTGTCTTGCGGCCTTGGGCATTCCAGCTCGACAAGGCTTCACAGGCCAGCCGCAGCACCTCCCAACCCAGTTCGACAATGAAACCACTGCGCTCGGCCAGGCCGATGAAGCGGTCCGGGTACAGCAGACCGAAATCAGGGTGGTCCCAGCGCACCAGCGCCTCGTAGCCCAACACCTGGTGGGTGTCCAGGCGCATCTGTGGCTGGTAGTGCAGCACGAACTGACGTTCGGCCAAGGCACTGCCGAACGCTTGCTCAAGGGTGAAAGCCTGGACATCGGCCAGGTTCAGCGAGGGGTCGAAAAAGCGATACTGCGCGCGTCCTGCCTGCTTGGCCGAGTACATTGCAGCATCGGCACTGCGTATCAGGCTGTCGATGTCCTGGCCATCACGCGGGCAGATGCTCACCCCTACGCTGGGGCTGGTGTTGACCTCTTGGCCATCCAGGGCGTACGCGGCCGACAGTTTCTGCACCAGTTCGTGGACCCAGGCGTTGATCTGCTCCTCGCTGCGCTCGCCGGCCAGCAGCACCACGAATTCGTCGCCGCCAAAGCGCGAAGCCTCGTCGCCGGGCTCCAGCAGGCGCTGGATACGCCCGGCCACAGCCTGTAGCAGCAGGTCGCCAATCTTGTGTCCGAGCGAGTCGTTGATCGACTTGAAGCGGTCCATGTCGATGAACAGGATCGCCATCAGTCGGCGCTTGCCACGTTGCCGAGTCAGCGCCTGGCTGGCCATTTCGACGAACTGGCGGCGGTTGTGCAGGCCGCTGAGGTGGTCGGTGGCGGCGGCGTGGCTGCTGCGCCGGTGTTCGTCCTCCAGGCGCACGATCAGTTGCTGATTGACCTGCTGGGCATGTTCCAGCGCGTCGAAGGCCTCCTGGCGCTTGCGCAGCAGGCGCAAGGTCCATAGCAGGCTGGCCAGGATCATCAGGGTCATGCTCAGGTTCAACCAGAACTGCCGGGAATAGGCCAGCGTCGAGGGTGCGAGGATTTCTGCCTGGCGCTGGCTGACCACCACGCTGAAACCGTGCTCGGGTACATGGCGGTACAAGCTTTGGTAGGCATCACCCGCTACGTATTGGGTCAGCATGCCCGCTTCGGTGTTTAGTGCCGGCAGCGGTGGCTGCAATAGGTCGCCCGCAGTCACCACGCCGCTGTTGTCGATGCGCAGCCGCTCCAGGCCGTCATCCTGCAGCAGACGCACCAGGCCACTGTTGCCCAGGTCGATAGGCTGGAACAGCACCGCCAGGTAGCCGACGTCCAATTGCACCACCAAAAGGTTGTCGATTTCCCGGCCGGTCGAATTGGTCAACGGCAGCAGGAAGGGCAGGCGCCCAGTGGGCGGGGCAGCGTTTTGGCTGACAGGCTGAATGCTCGGCAGGAAAGGTTTGAAACCGTAGCGGTCAATGTGCCTCTGCAGTTGGTGCAACCAGTCTGCCGGCAACTCGGCGGCCTCATCGGTGTGGCTGGCCGCTAGCAGCCGGCCTTGTCGGTCGTACAGGCTCAAGCGCTTGAACACTGGGTCTGCGGCCAGGCTGGGTACCAGGCTGAAATTGCCTTGGCGCAGCGTTTTCACGTCGTCCTGGGTAACACGACCCACCGCCTGGGCGCGGTCGACAAGCTGTCGCAGGTTTTCGCCCACGATGCTGGCCAGGTTCAGGTGCTCGATGGCCTTGGCCGACAGTGCACCCTGTCGGGCGGTGGCTTTCTGCGTGACGTGCAGCCCCCAGAGAAAGGCCAGGGTCGCTGCACAGAGCATCAGGATCAGCAGTCGCAGAAGGCTGGAGGAGGAAAGCGAACGGCGAATCACTGCTGATAGTTCCCGACCCTGGGTAATGCTCGGAAAATACGACAATAAGATGACAGCCTGATGACTGGTGGCCAATAGCCTTTAGGGGATTTCCCTATTAGCCATGGGTGTTTGCAGGCGAGCTGTTTCCTCTTCGAGGTAACTCATCAATGCGCTGACTTCGGCATCGCCCAAGCGCATGTTGGGCATGGCCAGGCGGTTGTATTGTTCGAACAGCAGCATGGCCAAGGGGTCTTTTTCGGCCAGCATCTGGTCGGGCACCTTGAGCCAGCGGGCCAGCCAGTTGGCGTCACGCTGACGGGTCACGCCCAGCAGGTCGGGGCCGATGCCTGGCTGGCCTGGCTCGGTGTTGCCCACGGTATGGCAGGATGAGCAGCGGGTACGGAATATCTGCTCGCCGCTGCTGGGTGAGCGGATTTGCGGAGCCTGAGCGTAGTCATTGCTCATGGCGCTGGCCTGCTTCCAGTTGTGCAGGCTGTTGCCCAGGCGGTCGGCGAGGATGTAAGGGCTTTCGAAAGGCGAGGCTTTCATCCAGCGGCCGGTGGCCTGGTTGCCGATGATGAGGCTCAGGTTGTGGTCTTTGGAGCGGCCGTTTTCCAGGCCATCGATCCACAGCCCCAGGCTGCGGCGTAGTTGCTCGATGTCGTCGGGTTCGCCGGTCAGCAAGGTCCAGCCTGGGCCGATGCCGAACTTTTCGGCATAGCGCTTGAGGGTGGCGGGGGTGTCGTTATAGGGGTCGATGCTGATGGAGTAGAGGAAGATGTCTTTGCCGACCCGGTCACCGAGGATTTTCTGTACCTGGCGCAGGCGAGCGGTTTCTACTGGGCAGGAGTCGGAGCAGCCGGTAAAGATGAAGTTGATGGCGACCACCTTGTCCTTGATCAGGTCGTCGAAGAAATGCACTTTTTCGCCGTCCTGAGTGAGCAAGGGGATGTTGGGGAAATAGCTGGCCCCCCAGGGAGAGGCCGCTGCTTCGGCCACCGTTCGTTGGGGTTGCAGCGGCCAGAACGGAATGCTGGCGGCGAACAACGCGAGTACCAGCAGGAAACGCCATGAGCCGGGCATGATGCGGTCCTCGTGGGTTGGCTGATGGGGGCCGCATGGCGGCCCCGCTTTGCACTCACTTGTAGGTGACTGGCGCTGTTACCGTCTGGCCCAGCGTCGATTTCACCGTGACCGTCGCTGGCGTGGCCGGGCCAAAGCCGGTGGTGGTCACCGCTACCCGCCAACGGGCCCCCGTAGTCGTGGCAGTCAGCGTCGCGTTCCCCAGGCTTACCGGACCACCGGTGGTTGCTGCAGTCACGCTGATGCTGTTGCCCGTGGCGACCGTGGTAGTCCCCTGCACATCCCAGGTGAAACGGTTGCCGCTGCGCAGTTGCACCGTGGCACTGGTGACCTTGAGCTCGTCGGCCGCCGCTGCTGCGGTTACGGCGATGCTGACCGTGGCCGGGGTCACCGACTCGGCCCCCTTGGTATCACGCGCCGTGTAATTGAAGCTGGCCGTGAACGGCGTGGCGACCGTAGCGGGTGGGTTGTACGTCACGGTGGTGCCGTCTGTGCTGACGGCTCCCTGGCCGGAGTCTGGCTGGCTGAGGCCTGTGACCGTGAGCGGTACGTTGCCGTCCGGGTCGCTGTCGTTGGCCAGCACGTTCAGGGTGATCGCCTTGCCTGCAGTCGTTGCGGCACTGTCGTTGGCCGCGACAGGTGGTTTGTTGGCCGGGTCGTCATTGTCGTCATCGGTTTTGGTGCGGAACGTTGGCAGGCCTACCGAGGCCATGTAACGCACGCCATCCCATCCTGGCAGCGGGGTGGGCATCACCTGGAACTGCCCCGGGTGTTCAAGGTCCCAGCGCAGCAGCATCGAAGAGTCCTCGTGCTGGGTGTTGTGGCAGTGCTCCATGTAGGTGCCGGCGAACTCGCGGAAGCGGATGGCCATTTCCACCTCTTCGGACGAATCAGGTTCCGACCCGATACGGTACACATCCTTGCGCGCCCATTTTTCCCATTCTGGCGGGGCCTTGCCGTCGCGGCTAAGAATCACGCCTTCCTCGAAGTGCACGTGTACCGGGTGGCTCCAGCCATTGCCGCCGTTGACGATCTTCCACACTTCCAGGGTGCCGTCGCCGCTAAAACCACCGTCGGTGGATTGGTTGGCCAATTGCGGCGCGGCACTGATGCGGCGCGGGTCCATGCTGTAGCCAAAGCCGCCGTCGGTCTTGATGGTCCACGGGGTGGTGTCCGTACCGTCAGAGCGGCCAAAGATGAACTCGCGGTGGCGGGCATCCTTGAGTTTGGCCTGGTCGGCTGCGGCGTCGCGGTCAATGGGCAGGGGCAGCATTTTCAGGCCAGCAGCCTTGCCTGGCTTGGCCGGCTCGTAGGCTACCGGGTCCATGCTCAGGTCCTGGCCGGTGTACGGTTGCACCCACAGTTGCAGAAACTTGCCGACAGCCGGGTCGCCGTTGTCCCACTGCGGGCCTTTGCTGGTCTGCTTGATTACCGCCTTGTATTTTTCCGACAGCACGTCGGCCAACGGGATAGCTTGATTCGGACCTTTGCCGGAGTCGTGCTCCATCAGGTTGACGAAGTACAGCTTGTCGCCGGCCTTGATGCCGTTCTTGGCGAAGTTGATGATGATGTCGTAGCGCTCGGCAATGGCCTGCAACGGCAAGACGCCGTTGTTGTCTTGCAGGTTGCCGTCACCATTGAGGTCCATCGTGCCGTCGAATGGCACCGCGTGTTCCATGATGTTGCCGTCGTTGGCAATCATGTGGAACGGCACCCGCACATACGACAGGTTGGAGCCGGACGGGCCTTTGAACTCACCACTGGTACCGGCAATTTCCCGCACCACGGCGAACTTGAAGTAGCGCGACACCGAGCCGTTGAGGAGACGGAAGCGGTAACTGCGCGCACGCACCTTGAGCCTGGGCTTGTACTGCCAGTTGACCAGAATCTGGTCGGCAAGGAAGCCGTCCGTGTTGAACGGGTTGAACCACAGCTGGCCATTGGCATCCCAGGCTTTGTCGGCAATCACCAGGTTGACGTCATAGTCACGGTTACCCCAAGGCATGGCTGACCCGCTTGGGAAGCGCAGGTTGACACCGTCCTGCAGGGTCTCGTTGCCGCGGTCCAGGGCGCTGTAGTAGTTCATCATCACGGCATTGCCCTTGTAGACGTTCTGCGCCGTGAAATCCATCATGTGGTCGTGGAACCAGTGGGTACTCATGGTTTCGCGCCAGTCGCCACGAATCTTGATACTGCCGTTCTCGCAGGTTTTCAGGCCCGGTGAACCATCGTTGACGAACAAGGTTTCACCCGGCGAGCAGGGGAACGCTGCACGCGGGTCCTGGGCACGGGTGTTGATGGTGTCGTAGCCGGCCAGCTGCACCGGCCAGCGGTAGTCGTAGTACTGGCCGGGGAAGAAGTACGCGTTGGCAAAGCCGTCGCTTTCGGCCGGCGAGTGGCCGTTGTGCTCGTGGGTCGAAATGGTATGCAGGCCGAAGCCACCGTTGGCCGACGGGTCAATCGGCAGGGCGTTGTAATGGCGCATCAGAATTGGCTGACCGTAGCGCACCATCAGCAGCTTGGGCGGGAAAGTGCCGTCGAAGGTCCAGAGCGATTTGTGGTTTTGCAGCGGCATGCTCGGGTGGAAGCGTGTGTCGATGCCCTTGGTGGTGCCCAGCGTGGTCGGAATGTCGGAGGTCTGGTAGTACAGGCCTCCCGGGGCAAATTCGCCGACGGCATAGTTGTGCAGTTGCTTGCGGTCGCGCAGACCGAGGTTGATGCGCGCACCGGCCTGGGCGGTCTTGAACGCTGCCTGCGGGTAGAACTCGTTCCAGCGCTGGTGCGACCAGCCTTTCCCTGGTGGCCGGCCTTCAGCGGGCGATCCGACCGGCTGGCGGTTGAGGAACATCTCGATCTGCGCCTTCCATGGATTGCGGTCCAGCACGTTGGCGTACTGGGTCGGGAACGGGTACAGGCCGGGCTGTTTGAGGAACGCTTCCAGAGCGCTGCCACTGGGCCCGCTGCGTGCCACCACGTTGGGGTCTTGCGCGGGGGCCGCGCCGAGGGTCGGTACCGGGAAGGTCAGATCGGGCGCCGGCGTGGTCGGGTCGAGCTTCTCTGCCCCGAATTCTTCGAACAGCAACAGTTGCTGGGTGAAAGGTTGTGCACCGAACAACGGGCTGGGTTTGCCGTTGGTAGGGTACTTGTCCGATGTTTGCAGGGCCGGCGGCAGCACGTTGTCGGTGCCTACCGTGTTGCGGTCGCCATACGCGCCATCGGTCAGCTCCAGCGAGCCTTCGTTGGCCTCCGGCATGGTGTTCAGCTCAAGCAAGGCAGCGGTCGGGTCGTCGGGCTGGTCGGTGTAGGCCGACGGGTCGGTCGGCGGTGGCATGCTGTTGTCGTCGAGGGGGGCTGCCATGGCCGTGATCAACCCGAGGCTGATCATCAGCGCCGTGACGGAGGCCAGATGGAACATGCGTCTGGACGCGTGACTCGCAGCAGGTGTTTTCATTGGCTTAAGCCTCTTTTGCGGCCTTAGGGCCTTAAGCCATCAATGGCGTTTTGCCCGTTAAATGGCCATCAGCAACAGCTATGCCAACAGATATTTCAGTAATGCTCTGACATACATAACCTTGCAGCGACTGGCGTGCACTCAAAGATGGCGCGTCAAGAATGGGGACAGATACCCATTAGCGGGTCACCATTGCCCACAGTTTGGGGCGTGACAGCCGCGGCGCCCTCGGGTATACCTGAGCGCTACCAAGGGGAGCCCGGCAATGGGCTGAGAAACCGCTGAACGCTGCAGCGCGGTGACCCTTCGAACCTGATCCGGATCATGCCGGCGAAGGGATGGGGCTTGTAACCTGCCTTTTTGCCGGCCTCACTGCGAGGCCAGTCCATGCCAACTTTCAAGGTCTCGCTGTCACCCTCATCAAGGACAGCAACATGACCGAACGTTTCAGCCAGTCCCTGCGCCGCCAGAGCGAGCCGACCTGGTCGGCGGCCGTTGGCCACCGTTTCGTGACCCGATTGTGCGACGGCAGCCTGCCGGACCCGATCATGGTCGACTACCTGGTCCAGGACCACCGTTTCCTCGACAGCTTCGTGACCCTGCTAGGCGCGGCCATCGCCACCGCTGACACGTTTGAAGCCCGCCTGCGCTTCGGCCGCTTTGCCGGGATGATCTGCAGTGACGAGAACACCTACTTCCTGCGTGCCTTCGAGGCCTTGGGTGTCAGCCCGGCGCAACGCAGTGAACCGGCCGATACCGCGCCTACCGCAGGTTTCAAGGCGATCATGCGCGAAGCGGCAGCCACCCGTTCCTACGCAGCAGCACTGGCGGTGCTGAACGTTGCCGAAGGCCTGTATCTGGACTGGGCGCTCAAGGCGCCGAAACCGATGCCGGACAACTTCGTCCATGCCGAGTGGATTACCCTGCATGACAACCCGGCATTCCAGGCATTCGTCGCTTTCCTGCAGGCCGAACTGGACCGCGTCGGCCCGCAGGAGGCCGCAATGGCAAGTGACTTCTACCAGCGCACCGTGGCGCTGGAGCTGGCTTTCTTCGATGCCGTGTACCCGGAGGGCAAATGAGCATGGATATCTTCGAGCGCCTCAAGGCCGCTGCCTCGCCACAATGGAACCGCTACGTAGACCATGACTTCGTGCGTCAGATGGGCGAGGGCACGCTAAGCGAGGAAGCGTTCCGGACCTACCTTGTGCAGGATTACCTGTTCCTGATCCAGTTCGCCCGCGCCTGGGCGTTGGCCGCTTACAAAAGCCGCCGTCCGGCCGACATTCGCGCGGCGCAGGCCGGGCTGGCGGCGATCCTGGATGAAACCGAGCTGCACTTGCGCCTGTGCGCGCGCTGGGGCTTGACCCAGGCAGACATCGAGGCCGCGCCAGAGCATCAGGCCACGGTGGCATACACCCGTTATGTGCTGGACTGCGGCGCAGCCGGCGACCTGCTGGAGCTGCACGTGGCACTGGCACCTTGCGTGATCGGCTATGCCGAAATCGGCCGGACCCTGGCCGAGCGTATTGGCGACTTGAGTAATCACCCCTACCGCGAGTGGATTGGCGAGTATGCCGGGGAGGGCTACCAAGGGGTGGCCGCAGCAGCGCGCAAGCACCTGGATGAACTGGCGGCGCGCAGCATGACCGAGCAGCGGTTCGCCGAACTGGCAGGGATTTTTGGCCAGGCCTCCAGCCTGGAGGCTGATTTCTGGCAGATGGGGTTGGACGGGGCCGTGTAAACCGCCGCGGGCTGGGTGATTACTACCCAGCCCAGGCCCGCTTTGGTGCATGAGCGCCTCAAAATAAGTCGTCACGCACACTCCAGATCGTCAAATCGCAGCTTTAATGTGCACAGTGCATAGGGAATTCTGGGCGAGCAGCCCGATTTCTTCCGGGTGGCGGCGCAGGAAAAAGCGGCCCGCATATTGCTCTTTCCGCTCCCAACTACTCACCCGGAGCCCCGTGCAATGAGCTCACCCAGCGAATTTCCCCTCAGCGAAGCCCCCCAGTCCGCCCGCAAGGGCCTGCTGCCGATCGCGATGGTCTTGTTCAGCTTCACCTTCTTTACCGGCACGATGTTCGCCGGCGGCAAGCTGGGCATGGCATTCAGTTTTGTCGACATGCTGTGGGTGGCTACCCTCGGCAACAGTTTGCTTGCCTTGTATGCCGCAGTGCTGGCCTTCATCGCCTCACGCAGCGGGCTGAATACCGTGTTGATGGGACGCTTCTGTTTCGGTGAAGCGGGGAGCCGGCTCTCGGACTTTCTGTTGGGTTTTGCCGAACTGGGCTGGTATGCCTGGGGTACGGCCACGGTGGCCATCGTGCTGGTCAAGCTCCTGGGGCTGGCGGATGGCTTCGGCATGCCGTTGATGGTGCTGTTCGGGCTGGGTTTCAGCATTACGGCCATCATCGGGTTCAAGGGGCTGGACCTGTTGTCGCGGGTGTCGGTGCCATTGATGTTCGTGCTGCTGTTGGTGTCGATGTACATCGCCACCCGCGATGCCGGTGGCTTTGCCGGCCTGGCTGCAGTCGTCCCGCATGAAACCATGACCTTTTCGGCGGCAGTGACCATGGTCTTCGGCACCTTCGCCAGTGGCGCCACCCAAGCCACCAACTGGACACGGCTGGCACGCAGTGGCCGGGTAGCGGTGATCGCCAGCGGGGTGGCATTCCTCCTTGGCAACGGCCTGATGGTGGTGGCCGGGGCGTGGTGCGCGATGGTTTACCAGCAGGCCGATATCGTCGACGTGATGATGCTGCAGGGCCTGTCGTTCGCGGCCGTGGTGATGCTGTGCCTGAACCTGTGGACCATTCAGGGTCCGACCATCTACAACGTGTCGGCCGCCGCCTGCCACTTGTTGCGCAGCGAGCGCCGGCGCACGGCAACGCTGGTGGCGGCCGGGGTTGGCATTGTGCTGGCGATGGGTGGCATGTACGAAATGCTGATCCCGTTCCTGGTGCTGCTGGGGTCGATCATTCCGCCGGTGGGTGGGGTGATCATGGCTGATTTCTGGTACCGCCACCGCGGCAAATACCCGGCACTGGGTACGGCAAACCTGCCACGCTACAACCTCACCGGGCTGTTTGCCTATGCCGTGGGCGCAGTACTGGCCTATGCCTCACCGTGGGTCGCGCCGCTGGTGGGCATCGCCGCCTCGGCAGTGTGCTACATCGTCATTCTAGAGCTGGGCGCACGCCGCCGGGCGCCCGGCCAGGCGGGCGTCGAGCCATGAGCCTGGCGCTGGACGAGCTCCTGCATTTGCCCGGTCTGCACGAAATGCAGGTGCGGGCCGGCGCGCGCAACCTGCAGCGGCGGGTACGCTGGCCTTACGTGGCGGAGAACGAGGGTATCGCCGAATGGGTGATGGGCGGTGAACTGGTATTCGTCACCGGCATCAATCACCCGCGCGGCGAAGCCAACCTGCTGAGCCTGGTGGAGGATGGCGACGCCGTGGGCATTGCCGGCATGGTGATTCTCACCGGCGGCAGTTTTATCCAGAGCATCCCGGCGCCCGTTATCGCGCGCGCCGAGCAACTGGGCTTGCCGCTGATCGAACAGCCCTACGCGCTGAAGATGGTGGTGGTCACCCACCTGATCGGCACTGCACTGGTACAGATGAGCCAGGCGCGCCGCTCGCGTAACGACATCCTTGGGCAACTGCTCACAGGCGACTACCCGAGCCTGGCGATTGCCCGGCAGCGGGCAGCACACCTGCAACTGGCCCTGGATAAACCGCGACGCCTGCTGGCGTTGCGCCTGACGGGCGTGGACGCCTTGTTCGAGCGCCAAGGGCTGGCCCACGGCGAGCGTACCTGGCAAGCCACCCGGCAGGCCCTGGAAGACCAGCTCGAAGCCTGGTGCCGTCAGCGGCCCGGCAGTGTGACGGCGCAGTTGCCGGGCGACCTGTTCGTGGTGCTGCTGGCCGATACACAGGACTTACCCGAGACGTTGGGCGCACTGTACCGGCAGTTGCAAGCCGCGACTGATGAACTGAGCCTTTACATGGGCCTGTCGAGCCTCGCTGACGATTGCGCGCACTATCGCCAGGCCCTCAACGAGGCACGCCAGGCGCTGGATGTGGCGCAGCACCTGCGCCCGGCCAACGGCTATTGCAACTTCAGCGAGCTCGGCGTATTGCGCCTGCTGCAAGGTATTGTCGACCGCTCGCTGGTTGACGATTTCGTCAGCCGCACCCTCGGCCCGCTGATCGCCCCTGGGCGCAAACACGCCCATGCTTTGGTGCATACCCTCGACGCCTTGCTCATGGAAAATGGCAACGGGCTCAAGGCCGCACAGCGTCTGGGGCTGCACCGCAACACGATCAATCAGCGCATCCAGCGCATCGAACAACTGAGCGGGCAGTCGCTGGACGACCCGCTTTTTCGCATGAATGCTTCGGTCGCCATGCTGGTATGGCGCATGAGCGAAGCCTACGGCAAGGAGTAACAGCATGAACATCATCAACGCACGCCTGCGCGGCAAGCCTGGCCTGTTCCGCGTCGAACTGAACGGCGAGCGCATTGCCGCCATCGTGCCCCAGACCGACGTCGTGGCGCCCGCTACGGTCAATGACCTGGACGCCGGGCAAAACCTGGTGGTCGCGCCCTTTGTCGAGCCGCACATTCATCTTGATGCCACGCTGACCGCGGGTGAGCCGAAGTGGAACATGAGCGGCACGTTGTTCGAAGGCATTGAGCGCTGGTCGGAGCGCAAGGAGATCACCACCCACGACGACATCAAGACCCGTGCGAAAAAAACCATCGGCATGCTGGTGGACCACGGTATCCAGCATGTGCGCACCCATGTCGATGTGACCGACCCCAAACTCACCGCGCTCAAGGCCATGGTCGAGGTACGTGACGAAGTGCGTGAGCTGATCGACCTGCAGATTGTCGCCTTCCCGCAGGAGGGCATCGAGTCGTACGCCAACGGCCGGGCGCTGATGACTGAAGCCGTGGCGATTGGCGCTGACGTCGTCGGCGGCATTCCGCATTTCGAAAATACCCGCGACCAGGGTGTATCGTCGGTGAAGTTTCTGATGGACCTGGCCGAGCGTACCGGCTGCCTGGTGGACGTGCACTGCGACGAGACCGACGACCCGCAATCACGTTTCCTCGAAGTGTTGGCCGAAGAAGCGCGGGTACGCGGCATGGGGGCCCGGGTCACGGCCAGCCACACTGTGGCCATGGGCTCGTATGACAATGCGTATTGCTACAAGCTGTTCCGCCTGCTCAAGCTGTCGGGCATCAACTTCGTGTCGTGCCCGACCGAGAGCATTCACCTGCAAGGGCGCTTCGACAACTACCCGAAACGTCGTGGCGTGACCCGCGTGGCCGAGATCGACCGCGCCGGCATGAACGTGTGCTTCGGCCAGGACTCCATCGTCGACCCGTGGTACCCACTGGGCAATGGCAATATCCTGCGCATTCTCGAAGCCGGCCTGCACATCTGTCACATGCTCGGCTATGAAGACCTGCAGCGCTGCCTGGACCTGATTACCGACAACAGCGCCCGCACCCTGAACCTGGGCGAGCGCTATGGCATCGAGGTGGGTCGGCCGGCGAACCTGTTGCTGCTGTCGGCGCCGGATGATTATGAGATGGTGCGCAGCCAGGGGCACGCGTTGGTGTCGGTACGCAATGGCAAGGTGCTGATGCAGCGTACGCCAGCGCAGGTGCAACGTTTGCGCTGACGCTGTTGTCGCCTCAGGTGCACAGGGCGGCCAGGGCGTGGCTTGCGACTTGTGCATCCTGCACTGCCACACCGGTCAGGTCCGCCAAGGTAATCTGGCTGTCGTGCTCACGCCCCTTGGCACGGCCAGCCAGCAGTGTACCGAGCTCGATCAGCTGGTTAGCGTCGATCTGGCCACTGCCGAGGGCATGGGCCACTTCGCCGTACTGGCTGCACTGCGCGATGGCGTCGACGATGATACGGTCTGCCCTGGCCACCAGTGCCGGGTCCAGTTCCTGCTTGCCGGGCGCATCGGCACCGACGGCGGTGATATGCGTACCCGGCTGGACCCAATCACTGTGCAACAGCGCCTGGCGAGAAGGCGTGGTGCAGACGATCAGGTTTGCAGTGCCCGCAACCTCGGCAGCATCCTGCGTGCTGTGCACCCCGAAGCCCAGTTCGCGGGCAAATGCGGTATAGGCCGCAAGCCCGCGTTCATGCCGGCCCCAGACAATGACCTGGCGGCAATCGGTCACCGCGCGAAGCTGCTCAAGCTGCATCTGCGCCTGCATGCCGGTGCCGAGGATGCCAATGGCCTTGACCTGGGCCGGCGCCAGCAGCCGGGCGGCGATACGCCCGGCCAACGCGGTGCGCATGGCAGTCAGCCAGCCTTGGTCCTGCAGCAGTGCCAGCGGCTGACCGGTGTGTGCAGACAACACAAGCATCAGGCCGTCATTGCTCGGCAGGCCCTTGGACGGGTTGTCGTAGAAGCCTGTCGAAAGCTTGACGGTGAAGGTCGGGCTGCCTTCGATGTAGGCCGACTTCACGCAACAGTCACCGTTCGCGCCCTTGAATGCGAAGCCCTGCACGGGCGGTACCTGCACCTTGCCTTCGGAGTAGGCGATGAAGCCTTCCTCCAGTTGGCTGACCGCGAGCTCCGGGTTGAAATGGGCGACGATCTGCGCCTTGCTGAAGACCCTCATTGAACGGCCTCGAGGAACTTTTCCAGCAGGATGTTACGGCCACACAGGATCACCGCGACACGCTTGCCCTGATAGCGTTCGGCGAGCTTCTGCATGCCGGCGACCGCAACCGCTGCAGCGCCTTCGATGATCCAGCGCTCACTGCTGGCGATATCGCGCATGGCGCAGCGGATTTCGTCCTCGCTGACCAGCACGGTATCGGTGAGCAGCGCCTGGCAAAGCGGGAAGGTGATGGAGCCTGGCTCGACGCCGCCAGCCGTGCCGTCCGACAGCGTTTCGCAGGCATCCAATTCGATGATTTCACCAGCCTTGAGTGATTGCTGCAGCGTTGGGTCATTTGCCGGCCAGCAGCCGATGATCTCAGTGCCCGGCTTGAGGACGCGCAGGGCGGCGCCGATACCGGAAATCATCCCGCCACCGCCCACGGCAACGAACACCGCGTCCAGGTCTGGCGCCTGCTCGAACAACTCCATGCCTATGGTGCCCTGGCCGGCAATGACTTGCAGGTCGTTGTAGGGGGACACGAAGGGTACGCCGTGGGCCTTGGCTTGCCTGGCGGCTTCCAGCTCTGCACTCAGCGGGTCGGTGGGCAGGCAGACCACTTCGGCGCCCAGCGCGCGCATTGCCTCTGTTTTGTATGCCGATGCGCCGGTGGTGGTGTAGACCTTCACGGGCACGCCAGCCATCTTGCCGGCCAGGGCCAGTGCCTGCCCATGGTTACCGGAAGAGGCAGCTATCACCCCCTGCTTGCGCGCCTCGGCCGGCAGCAGGCGCATCTTGTTGCTGGCACCGCGAAACTTGAACGAACCGGTGTGCTGCAGGTGTTCGCATTTGAGCAGCACTTCACAGCCGGTCAGCGCCGACAAACGAGGGCTGTGCAAGAGCGGGGTAATGCTGACAGCCGGGCGGAGCGCCGCATGGGCGTCCTGAATGTTTTGGTGCAATGTATCAAGGAACTGGGCATCAACGGACGGGGTGGCTGGCATGACGGGTCCTTGCAGGCATATGGATAATTTGTCCACAATAGAATTATATTCCACCAATAGCAAGAGCGTATGCCTACAGCCAGGCAATACCGCCTAGGCCCTGACTTCCTTCAGGTATTTGTACACGGTGGCCCGCCCCATGCTGAGGACGTTGGCAACGTAATCGGCGCCGCTGCGCCCCTCGAATGCACCCTCGGCGTGTAAGGCCAGTACGAGGTTGCGCTTGTCTTTCATCTTCAAGGTCTGCAGCGACAGGTTATGCGCTTGCAGCCAGGCTTGCAGGAAGGTGTTGATGCGCTCCTGCCAATCGTTGCGGAACAACGCATCCGGTTGCGGCTCCAGCCGACTCATCTGGAAGAACGCATCCAATGCCACACGCGCCTGTTCCAGCACCGACACGTTCAGATTGATGCACATCAGATACTCGGCTTCGCCTTGCGGATTGTGCAGCACAGTGCTGATCGAGCGGACCTTCTGACCGTTCCAGTTGAGCTTCTCGTAGGGACCAAGGTTGGTCCCCTTCAAAAGGTCACCCAGTTCTGAACCGAGTGCCGAATCATCGCCGAGCTTGCGATGTGAGAAATTATTGGCGATATGAACGATTGTCTGGCCGCGTATGTCATGAATGACGACTTCCGCGTGGGGGTACAGCAGCAGGGCAATGCTTTCAGCGATTGCCTGGTAGTTTTCCAGTGTCATGCATTAGCCAATGGTCTGTTGAAGAATGCCTATGGTGGCCCTGGAGAATACTGGGCACAAGACGGATCTTTGCCGAGTCGGGATCATGTCCTGGCTGCGCGCCGTTCGCCTCGGCCATTACTGCGTCAGCAGCATCCCAGGTCCTCCAGTGGCATCCGCAGCAGCGGAGCGACCTCCCCTTGGCCTGGCTCCGCCAATTGCTGGTGGAACAGGCCAAGGCGTTGGCTCAGGGCTGAAGATCGCCGCTGTCGCCGATCAGCCCGAGCGCTTCGATGGCCAGCAGCGCGCACCGCTCATCGTTGTCCGAGGTATCGCCACTGACGCCAATGGCGCCCAGTAGGCGGCCTTCTGCATCGCGCAGAAGAACGCCGCCGGCGACCGGGATCACCTCGCCACCGGTGAGGCTGTTGATGGCATCGAAGAACGCCGGCATGGTCTGGGCGCGGCGCGCCAGTTCGCGGCCGCCGAAGCCCAGGCCCAGGCAGCCCCGGGCCTTGCCGGTGGCGATCTGCGGGCGCAGGTAGCTGGCCTGTTCATCGCGCAGCACCGCCAACGGGTGGCCGGCGCTGTCGAGCACCGCTGCGGCCATAGGCTTCAGGTTCAAAGTGCGTGCCTGGTGCAGGGTCGCGACGGCCAGTTGCACTGCCAGTTCGAAGTTGAGCGTTGTCATGCTCACAGCCTCCATTTGCCGAGTTCGGACACGCGGTCGCGGGTGTAGAGGTCGGTCCATTTCAGCGAATTGAAGTCCGACACCTGCTTGGGGTTGTAGGCGGTGCGTTGCAGCCGTACCGGCTCGCCGGCCTTGTACACCGCCTGCAGGCGATCGCGGTCTTGAAGGATGCGGATGTCGTCCAGGGGCGAACCGTCGAGCACCAGCAGGTCGGCCTGTTTGCCCGGTTCCAGAGTGCCGAGCGTCTCGCCGCGCGGCATCAAGCGTGCGCCGACATGGGTTGCGGCGAATAACGCTTCGGCCGGGGTGAAGTCCAGGTGCCGTACCAGCAGCTCCAGTTCGCGAGCGTGCCATTCGCCATAGGGTGTCACAGCAAAGCCGCTGTCGCTGCCGCAGGCGAAGGGTACGCCGGCGGCCTTGGCGCGCTTGAGTACCGGCGCACCGAGCTCGAGGGTCCGGGCGCAGTAGGCGGCGTAGCCGGTGCTGATCGCGGGGTCATGGGGCTGGCAGAAGTCCACGGTGTTCTGCGGGAAGGTCATGGTCGGAGCGAGCACGCTGCCAGCCTCGAGCAGCGCTTCGATGCAGGCGTCATCCATGTAGAAGGCGTGGAACACCAGGTCGACGCCGGCCTTGGCCGCGTACATCACCGCTTCTCGGTCATAGGCGTGGGTAGCCACCCGGCAGCCGAGGCGATGAGCTTCGTAGACCATCTCACGGGTCTCGTCGGCGGTGAAAGCGGCGATGATTTCGCCGTTGGGGCGACGGTGAGTGCCGTCCATGGCGATCTTGATCAGGTCCACGCCGTCCTTGGCCTGCTTGCGGATCTGGGCAATGGCATCGTCACGGCTGGTGACCAGCGCGGCGGTGAAGTACTCAGGGGCGCCGACGCGGCTGGGGAACCAGTCGTTCAGGCTCTGTCGATTGGTGATCACTCGGCTGCTTGCAGCGATACGCGGGCCTTCGAACAGTCCGGCGTTGACCGAATTGCGCACGGCAATGCTGAGTTGGCCACTGTCGCCAGGGCAGACCATGGACGTCACGCCGGCAGCCAGAACGTGCTGGGCGAAGAACAGCCCCCGCAGGGCGCGAAACTCGTCGCTGGTCCAGATGTCGATGTCTTCCTCGCTCTGGGCATTGCCAAACGCCAGGTGGGTGTGCACGTCCACCAGCCCGGGCATGACGAACTGGCCGTGGGCTTCACGGTCGCCGGGTTGCGGACGGGGTGCATCGGCGGATGGCCCGACATGGCGGATCACGCCGCCTTCGATGATCAATGTCTGTCGTTGGCGGATGTGCAGGCCAGTGCCGTCGAACAGGGTGGAGCAGTGCAGGTGCAGGGCACTCATGGGTGAGCTCTCTCATCTTGGCGGTGGTGCAAGGCTAGACTGTGGCGACTGCCCGGCACCAACAGATGCTATTGATGGCCAGGTATGGATGGCATCGATACCTGGCGCTCTCTGGCGCAGAAACGAGAACTGCGCCAATTGGCGCCGTCGAAGCCAGGGCCGGCAGCGCCGATCAGGCCGTGTGGCCGCCAAGGGTTTCGGCGATCCAGTCGGCGATGTAGTGCCCGGCATTGATGCTGTTGTCGAAGCTCGAGTGCTGCACGCCGCCTTCACGGTCAGTGAAAATCTTCAGTTCGCGTTTCGGGCTGTTGACCAGTTGCTCGTAGGTGCGGTGTGCCCATTTGAGCGGGATCTGCGAGTCTTTCTCGCCGTGGGTGACCAGGAACGGTACGTGGATACGGTCGAGTACACCGTCGAGGTGTACGTTTTCGGCGATGCGCATGAAGTCGTCCAGGTCCTTCGCCCCCCAGACCCATTGCACGTGCGCCCAATAGTGTGGCACCGGGAAGTTGCCTTCCTTCTCCAGGCGACGCTTCTGCACGTCGCGCCAGTCGTGGTTGGCGCCCCACACCACGCCGCAAGCAAAGCGCGGTTCGAACGCCACTGCGCGCGGACAGTAGTAGCCGCCCAGGGAAACGCCTTCCAGGCCGATGCGCTTGGCATCGACATCAGCACGGGTTTCCAGCCAGTCCACTATGCGGCTGGCCCAGTGTTCGCTGTCATGGCGTGCCGTCATGCCGTGGAGGCGAAGCGCTTCGCCGGTGCCGGGCTGGTCGACAATCAACGAAGACACGCCTCGCCTGGCCAGCCAAGCAGGCAGGCCAACGCGGTATTTCATTTCCTTGGTCGAATCCAGCCCGTTGACTTGCACCAGCAGCGGTGCCGGGCCACTCACGCCTTCTGCGCGCACCAGCAGTCCCGAGAGGTGCTTGCCCTCATACGGGATCTCTACGCGCTCACAGTTCTCCTTGGCCAAATCGATGCCGCGGGCGAAGGTGTCGAGGAAGCGCTGATACAAGGCTGCACGACCCGGCGCACCGTGGGCCTGCAAGCGTTCGCAGGTGAGGTAGTAGGTGGCCGCGCGGTTGTATTTTTCGCCGGCGGACAAGCGTCGGCCGGCGGTGTCGTCTTCTTCGGCCAAGCCGCACAGCTTGTCGGCCATGGTCGACCATATTTCCCGGAAGGCCTGGGTGCCGGCGGCGTCGGGCTGTTTGGCGGCCTCCTGCAGCGGTGCACACATTTCCTCGATTTCACCCATGCGGGCACCCATTTCGATGGCCAGATCCACCGAGAGGTTCCAGACGTAATTGGTGGGGAAGTAACGGAACATTCTTGTTGTCCTTCTGCGGTCGTGGAGTCCGGCGCCCACTTGAGCGACAGGCAGGGCGCGGTTTGAAGGCAAGGTACGCAGGCAGGGCAGGGTGGGGCCAATCGTGATCAGGGATGCGAGGTATCGCGAAACGCGATGCCCCAGCACCGTCGCGGTGTCTGGGGCGATGGCCGCCGCTCAGGCGGTGGCGCGCAGAGCATCTGGCTGCGTGCTGGCGCACTGGATGACATCGCTGATGCGCTCGCGCAGCCATCTGTGCATGGGGTCGCCGTCCATGCTGCGGTGCCACAGCATGAATTCACGCATAACCGGGATCTTCACTGGCGGTGGCAACAGGCGCAACGGCAGGTAGCCGGCATAGAGTTCGGCCAGTCGGCGGTGCATGGTGGCGATCCGCACGGTACCCACCAACAACTGGGGCAGGGTGTTGAAGTCATTGGTGATGACTTCCAGCCGCCGATTGAAACCGTACTGGTTCATGAACCAGTCCTCGATGCTCAAGTGGCGGTTGCGGCCAAAGCCCACCGAGATGTGGCCCATCTGCATGTACTGCTCAAGTGTCAGATGCTCGCCCACCTCGGGGTTGTCGCGCCACACCACGCAGACATGATCTTCCTCGAACAGCAACTGCGCCGGATGGCCCTCGATGAGGTAGCGCTCGGGCACGATCATCATGTCGACCTCACCTCGCATCAGCAATTCGGCGCTACTGTCGCCTGGGCCGATCATCTCGAAGGTGATGTGCGGCGCCTCCTGATGGATTTTCTGGATGACCTGAGCGAATACCACACTGATCAGGTAGTCCGAGGTCACCAGGCGGAAGTGTCGCTTGCTGGCGGCCGGATCGAACACCGGCTTGGCCGTTATCGAGGCGCGAATGGTCAGTAGCACCTCGCGTACCGGTTTGGCCAGTTCCAGAGCATAGGGGGTTGGCTGCATCTTGCGGCCGACCTGCACCAGCAACTCATCCTCGAAAAACGTTCGCAAACGCCCCAGCACCCCACTGGTGGCCGATTGAGTCATGTGCAGGCGCTCGGCGGCGCGTGTGATGTTTTGCTCCTCGAGCAGGATGTCCAGGGCAACCAGCAGGTTCAAGTCCAGGTGGTGAAAGCGCATGGTGATAGCTCTCGGTTCTTGTAGTTATTTTCGCGATACCTTCCCGCTGCATTGCCGCTACGTCAAGACCTGCAAGCCACGATACCGAGCCAACGCCACAGCACATGGGCTGTGGCCCAGGTATCGCGATTGCCGATGCCTCGCATTATGACTCGCGATTGGTCACGCCACCCCGCCACCGAGCAACCTGCACGCCAGTCGTACGGCCGACGTGCCGACGCGACCCATTACCGGTGACCTGCCTCGCCGAATAACAATTTCAATGGAGTGGTAGCCATGAATATTCTTGGTCTCGACGCGCTGGTGTTTGGCGTCGACGATATCCAGGCCTGTGCCGATTGCCTGCGTGACTATGGCCTCGATGCCGTTCAGCTGGACGGCGACGGTGGCCGTTTCGAGGCGCTGGACGGCACCTCGATCATTATCCGCCGCGGCGACGACCCTGGCTTGCCGCCGGCGCTCGGGCCGACCCCATCGCTGCGCGAGACCGTTTACGGCGTCGCTTCGAGCACCGATCTAGCGGCCATCGCCGACGAACTGGGCCGTGATCGCGAAGTACGGCGCGACGCCAGCGGCGCGTTGCACACCTTCGACGACCTGGGCTTTGCCATTGCCTTCCAGGTGACCTGCCGTCGCCCCTTCGACGCGCCGGCCGACCTTACCAACGCCCCCGGTAGCGCACCGCAGCGCCCGATCAACCAGCTGGGCATTGCCCCGGACATGCCGGCGTTGCCGCGCACCTTGTCCCACGTGGTGTACTTCGTACCCGATGCGGCCAAGGGTGAAGCGTTCTACCGCGATCGCCTGGGCTTCGTCACCACTGACAGCTTCATCGGCGTCGGCCCGTTCATGCGCACCGCCGCCATGGACGATCACCACTGCCTGTTCATGATCCAGACCCCACCGCACATGCAGGGTTGCGAGCACTTCACCTTTCATATGGGCAGCGGCACCGAGGTCCTGCTGGCCGGAACGCGTTTCCAGCAGCAGGGCTGGACCAGCTTCTGGGGCCCTGGCCGACACCTGCTGGGTTCCAACTGGTTCTGGTACTTCAACAGCCCGCTGGGCTGCCACATCGAATACGACGCCGACATGGACAAGCACGATGACGCATGGGCGGCGCGTCAGGCGCCGATGTCGGCCGACAACTCGCAGCTGTTCCTGTTCGCCTCGCGGGAGAAATGGGCACCCAGCGGCCCACCTGCGAAGCAGGGTTGAAACATGGCGTGGGTGGAGCTGTGCAGGCTCGATGAGCTGGGCGAGGGGCACGCGCGCGGTTTCGACCCACAGGGCAGGGGCGCGGACAGCCTGTTCGCCCTGCGGTACCTGGGCCAGGTACGCGTCTACCGCAACCTGTGCCCGCATTTGATGGTGCCCCTGGAGTACCGCAAGAACCGCTTTTTGAGCGCCGATGGCCAATGGATCGTCTGCTACGCCCACGGTGCGCGCTTCATGCCCGAAGACGGCACTTGCGTTCACGGCCCCTGCCGAGGCGAAGCCTTGGAGGCACTCGATCACAAGGAAGCGGACGGCTGGCTGCTATTGCCGCTGGAGCAGCTCGATCGCTGACCTATCGCGCCGCGCGATAGGTCGCATCCCGCGACGCGATTGGTCATGGACCGGCGCAGGCGGGAAGCTGTGCATAGGCACAGGAAACGGCCGCCCCGCATGGCGGGGCGCACAACAAGAACAAAACGTGAGACATGCCATGGATACTGTGAACAACGTGTTGATCGTGGGCGGCGGAATCGGCGGGCTGTGTGCCGCCATCGCCTTACGCCGCAAGGGCGTCGCCGTCGATCTGGTCGAGCTGAAAACCGAGTGGACCGTCTACGGCGTCGGCATCATTCAACAGAGCAATGTGGTGCGCGAGATGCACCGGCTGGGCCTGCTCGAAGCCTACCTTGATGCGGCCTACGCCTTCGAGGACGTGGCCATCTATACCACCGAAGGGCAGCAACTGGCGCGCATCCCTGGCCAGCGTCTGGCCGGTCCGCAGTATCCGGCCAATGTGGGTATCTCGCGCCGCGCCCTGCACAAGGTGTTGAGCGAGACTGCCATCGAACTGGGCACCCAGGTGCGCCTGGGCACCTCGGTGGAAAGCTTCGAGCAAGACGACAGCGCAGTGGACGTGCTGTTCACCGATGGGAGCCAGGGGCGCTACGGTCTCATGGTCGGCGCCGACGGGTTGTTCTCGAAAGTCCGCAGCCTGCTGTTCGGTGATCGTTATCAGCCGCGTTTCACCGGGCAGTCGGTGTGGCGCTACAACTTCCCGCGTGCGGCAGGTATCGATCACCTTGCCAACTACCAAGGGCCCTCTGGCAACGCGGGTCTGGTGCCGCTGGCCGATGACCTGATGTACCTCTTCACCACTTCCCACGAGCCGGGCAACCCCTGGATGGAACCGGCTGCTTTGGCTGATGGCCTTCGCCAGCGACTGGCCGGTTTCGGCGGGCTGATCGGCGAATTGCGTGAGCAGATCGTCGACAACGCCGGGGTCGTTTACAAGCCGCTTGAAGCGGTGTTTGTCGACGAACCCTGGTACTGCGGTCGAGTGCTGCTGATCGGGGATGCCGCCCACGCCACCACGCCACACCTGGGGCAGGGCGCAGGCATGGCCATTGAGGACGCCGTGGTGCTCGCCGAGGAGCTCACCGCGGGTGGCAGCCTGGACGCGCAATTGCAGCGTTTCATGGACCGGCGTTTCGAGCGATGCAAGTTCATCAGCGAAATGTCCCTGCTGGCAGGTGTGAAGGAGATCCAGCGCGATCCTTCCTTCGACCGCATCGGCCTGGTCAAGCGCATGCTGGAGGTCACTGCGCAGCCGATCTGACTCCCCGTACCCGGCACGCCCTGCCTTGTCGGCGCGCCGGCCCTATGCCAACACCGACGCACAATAAAAAGAAAGAGGAAACCCCGATGTTGACTCGCAAAGGTGCATTCACACGGCCGTTACCGGCGCTCAAGCCCCTCAGCCTGGCGCTTGTCGCGCTGGCCGCAAGCCAGGCGCAGGCCTTCGAATTCGATACCGGCAACCCCGACCTGCGGGTGCGCTGGGACAATACCCTGAAATACAGCGCCGCCTGGCGTACACAGGACGCGAGCAGCAAGCTCACCGAAGGGCAGACCGCGCTGAACCTGGACGACGGTGACCGCAACTTCGACAAGGGCCTGATCTCCAACCGCCTCGACCTGCTATCGGAACTGGACATCACTTACAACAACGTCGGCGCACGGGTCAGCGGCGCGGCCTGGTACGACGATGTCTACAACCAAGGGACTGACAACAACGACCCTGGCCGTGCCAACAGTTATTCGGTCGACTACGACGCGTTCACCGACGACACGCGCAAGCTGCATGGACGCAAGGGCGAGCTGCTCGACGCCTTTATCTTCGGCAAGACCGAGATCGGCGACATGCCGCTGTCCGGCCGTTTGGGTCAATACGCCCTGCAGTGGGGCGAGAGCCTGTTCTTTGGCATGAACGGCATTGCTGGCGGCATGGCTCCGGTGGACGTGGTCAAGGGGCTGTCGGTACCCAACACGCAGTTCAAGGAACTGATCCGTCCGGTACAGCAGATTTCCGGACAACTCCAACTGACGCCGGATGTGTCGGTGGGGGCCTACTACCAGTTCGAGTGGGAGGCCAACCGCCTGCCGGCAGCGGGTAGCTATTTCTCCACAGACGACTTCTTCGGTGATGGCGCCGAGCGCATGTTCGTCGGCGCGCCGGTGTTCCCCGGTGGCCAACCTCTGGCGTTCTTCAACGGCAACGACAAGCAAGCCAAGGACTCAGGGCAGGGCGGCGTGCAGGTGCGCTGGCGCACCGAGACTGTCGACTGGGGCCTGTACGCCATCCGCTTCCACGACAAGTCGCCGCAACTCAACGTACGCCCGGACTTCGCCAACCTCGACCCGGTCAGCGGCAAGGCCGGCGAGTTCTACTGGGTGTATCCCGAGGGTATCGAGGCGTTCGGTGCGAGCTTCTCCACCACCGTTGGCAACTTCAACCTCGCCGGTGAGTTGTCAACCCGCTGGAACCAGCCGTTGGCCTCGACCAACCAGCATGCGTTGGCCGTGGGCGAGGCGATCGACAATGACGATAACCCGGTTTACGCCACCGGCCGCACGCTGCACGCCAACGTCTCCTGGCTTGCCAGCCTGGAGCCGAACTTCATCGCTGCCGAGTCGAGCTTCCTCGGCGAAATCGCCTGGAACCGGGTGATGAGCGTGAGCAAGAACGCCGATGCCGTTGACCCTAACGCCGACCGTGACGCCACCAGCCTGCGCCTGGTGTTCGAACCGATGTACCGGCAGATCTTACCGGGTCTCGACCTGTCGGTGCCGATCGGCGCGAGCTACACCAACGGCGCGTCCATGGCGCTGGGCACCGGTTTTGGTACCGATCATGGCGGTGACCTGAACATCGGCCTGAAAGGCAACTACCTCAACACCTGGAGTTTGGGTCTGACCTACACGCACTACTACGGCCCGGAGAACACCTTCCTCGACGCCGATAACCACTACACCTTCGAACAGTCGCTCAAAGACCGCGACTTCATCGCCTTCACTGTCAGCCGCACCTTCTGACCGAGGACCACCCGATGAAACACAATAATAAAGTCGTTTCCCTGCTCACTGCCCTGAGTGCCTCGCTGCTATTGGCCCACGGCGCCGTTGCCGCAGTGCCCGCCGAGCAGGCGGCCATGCTCAAGACCAGCCTGACCCCGCTCGGTGGCGAGCGGGCCGGCAATGCCGATGGCAGCATTCCTGCCTGGACCGGTGGCTACATCCAGGCCGACCCGGCCTATAAGGAAGGCGGCAAGCGTGGCGATCCGTTCGCCAGCGACAAGCGGCTGTTGAGCATCACCGCGCAGAACATGGCGCAGTATGCCGACAAGCTGACGCCGGGCATCCAGGCGATGCTGAAGAAGTACCCGGACAGCTATCGTCTCGACGTCTACCCGACGCGCCGCAGCGCTGCCGCTCCGCAGTCGGTGTACGACGCCACCCTCGCCAACGCCACCAGTGGCAAGCTGGTGGACGGACCCGCCGGCCCCATGCCCGAAGGCGCATCCGGCGGCATCCCGTTCCCGATCCCGGCCAATGGCGTGGAAGCCATGTGGAACCACCTGCTGCGTTGGCGGGGTGCGTCCTGGCACGCCAGCTTCAATCAGTACCTGACCACCGCCGACGGCAAGCACGTGCTCACCAATGACTCGCGGGCCGATTTGCAGATGCCCTGGTACCTGCCCGGTGGCAGTGGCGACAAGGGTGTGTTCTGGTCCATCCGCATGACCAACGACGGCCCGCCCCTGCGTGCCGGGGAGGCCATTACCGGCCTTGAGAACCTCAACGCCGACAAAGCTGCGGTCTGGACCTACCTGCCTGGTCAGCGCCGTGTGCGTCGCCTGCCCAACGCCTGCTGCGACACGCCGACCCCGGCCACCGCCGGCGTCATGAGCTTCGATGAGCTGTACGTGTTCAACGGTCGTCTCGACCGCTTCGACTGGAAGCTGGTGGGCAAGAAGGAGATGTACATCCCCTACAACGCCAACAAGGTGTTCACCGCCAGCAACGCCGAGGCGCTGCTGGCCCCCCATCACCTGAACCCCGACGCCATCCGCTGGGAGCTGCACCGTGTGTGGGTGGTGGAGGCGACGCTGAAGAATGGCCAGCGCCATGTGATGCCGCGTAGCACCTACTACCTCGACGAAGACACCTGGGCTGCCGTGCTGGGCGAGCGCTATGACGCCCGCAACCAGTTGGCCAAGGTGGTCTGGACCTCGCCGGTGGTGCTGCCTGACCTGCCGGGCGTGGTGACCTTGACCAACGGCTTCTACGACCTGCTCTCCGGTGCCTGGTTCGCCGGTGACCTGTTCGCAGGCAAGAACGAACAGTACCGCATCGTACCGCCCTACAAGGACTCGGTGTTCACCGCCGACGCCATGGCCGGCGAGGGTGTGCGCTGAGCAGGCGCGCTGCGCAGGTGCTGTACCGACTCTAAGAACAAAAGGTTGCGTGCGATGAACAAGATGCTCTACGGCTGGCTGCTGGCAGCCTGTTGCGGGCTGCCGCCGGCGTTCGCCGGTGACAGCGTGGATGTGCTCGCGCAGCCCGCGCTGCACGGCCCCCAGGCCCTGCGTGCGGTGTTGCAGGATGTGGCCCGGGCCGATGCACGCCTGGTCGCGGTGGGTGAACGTGGCGTGGTACTGCTGTCCGATGACAATGGTGCCACCTGGCGCCAGGCCACTGCCGTGCCGGTGAGTGTCAGCCTGACCGCCGTCCAGTTCATCGACGCCCGCAACGGCTGGGCCGTCGGCCATGCCGGCGTGGTCTTGCACAGCCAGGACGGTGGTGAGCACTGGAGCGTGCAGCTCGACGGCAAGCGCGCCGCCGCCCTGCAGGTGCAGGCAGCCGAGGCTGCCGCAGACGAGCGTCGCCTGGCGGCGGCGCAACGGCTGCTGGCCGACGGCGCGGACAAGCCGTTGTTGGCCCTGAATTTCACCGATGCCCGCAACGGCCTGGTCGTGGGTGCCTACGGGGTGGCCATGCGCACCGCCGACGGCGGGCGCAGCTGGCAGTCGGAGATCGGCCGACTGCCGAACGGGCGTGGACTGCACCTGTATGCCCTGGCGCGCCAAGGCAACCAGGTGTACATCGCCGGCGAGCAGGGCCTGCTGCTTCGCTCGCGTGATGGCGGTGCGCATTTCGAGGCGCTGCACGGGCCCTACGATGGCAGCTACTTCGCCGCCACCGTGTTGCCCGATGGCCGTCTGCTGCTCGGCGGCCTGCGCGGTTCGCTGTTTGCCTCTGACGACGGTGGCGACAGTTTCCAGGCGCTAGCCAACCCGATTCCGGCATCGATCAACGGCCTGCGTGTCGCCGGTGGCCAGTTGTTGCTCGCCAACCAGGCAGGGATGCTCCTGCGCAGCGGCCTCGGCGCCTTTGCCGCCCAGCCCGTGGCGGTCTCCGATGGCCTGCCACTGACCGCCGCTACCACCGCCGCCGATGGCTCCATCGTCGCCGTCGGCATGGCCGGTGCGCGCCGCCTGGAACCTTCCTCTCTTTCCACCACGACGGACTGAACCATGCACGTCATGAATTCATCTGCGCCTTCCAGCGGCCCGCTCGACGACTTCGACAGCGCGTCCGGCTCGCTGCTGGAACGTGCGCTATTCAACCACCGTGTGCTGGTGTTGCTGCTGTGCCTGGCGGCGACCTTGCTGCTCGGCTGGCAGGCCTCGCGCCTGACCCTCAATGCCAGCTTCGAGAAGATGATCCCGCGCGATCATCCGTTCATCCACAACTACCTGGAGCACCGCCAGGAACTCGCCGGCCTGGGCAACGCGGTGCGCATCGCCGTGGCCAATCCGCGCGGCAGCATCTACGACAAGGACTACCTGCACAGCCTGCAGCAGCTCAACGATGCGGTATACCTGCTGCCTGGCGTCGACCGTGCGGCGATGAAGTCGCTGTGGACGCCGTCCACCCGCTGGACCGGAGTCACCGAGGAGGGCTTGGAAGGAGGCCCGGTGGTGCCCGACAGCTACGATGGCGCTGCCGCTAGCCTGGAAGCGCTCAAGCGCAACGTGGAACGCTCCAACGAGATTGGTCAACTGGTGGCTTTCGACCAGCGTTCGAGCATTGTCTACGTGCCGCTGCTGGAGAAGACCCCGGACGGCCAGGCCCTCGACTACACGGCCTTCGCCCATGAGCTGGAAACCCTGCGCGAGCGCTTCCAGGCGCAGGGGGTGGAGATCCACATCACCGGTTTCGCCAAGGTCGTCGGCGACCTCATGGACGGCCTGCGGCAGATCCTGCTGTTCTTTGCCGCCGCCATTGCCATCACCGCCGCTGTGCTGTACTGGTACACCCGCTGTGTGCGCAGCACCGCGCTGGTGGTGGTGTGTTCGCTGGTGGCAGTGATCTGGCAGCTCGGCCTGCTGCCACTGCTGGGTTACGCGCTCGACCCGTATTCGGTGCTGGTACCGTTCCTGGTGTTCGCCATTGGCATGAGCCATGGCGCCCAGAAGATGAACGGCATCATGCAGGACATCGGCCGCGGTATGCATCGGCTTGTGGCAGCGCGGTTCACCTTCCGCCGGTTATTTCTGGCCGGGCTCACCGCGCTGCTATGCGATGCGGTCGGTTTTGCCGTGCTCATGATCATTCAGATACAGGTGATCCAGGACCTGGCCGTCATCGCCAGCCTGGGCGTGGCGGTGCTGATCTTCACCAACCTGATTCTGCTGCCGGTGCTGCTCTCCTACGTGGGCGTCAGTGCCCGTGCGGCGCGGCGCAGCCTGCGCGCCGAAGAAGCCGAGGCCAGCGGGGCGGGCAAGCATGCGGTGTGGCGCTTCCTCGACCTGTTCACCCGCCGGCGCTGGGCGGCGGCGTGCATCGCCGTCGCTGCGCTGATGGCTGCCGGGGGCTACGCCGTGAGCCTGCACCTGAAGGTCGGCGACCTCGACGCCGGCGCTCCCGAGCTGCGCGCCGATTCGCGCTACAACCGCGACAATGCCTTCGTCACCCGGCACTACGGCGCCAGCAGCGATGTCTTCGCGGTGATGGTGCGCACCGCCCCCGGTGGCTGTTCGGCCTACGGCACCTTGAAACACGTGGATGACCTCGACTGGCAACTGCGTGGCCTGCAGGGCGTGGACTCGACAAACTCGTTGGCGTTGCTCAACCGCCGGGTGCTGGTCGGCCTCTCCGAAGGCAGCCCGAAGTGGTATGACCTGGTCAACAACCAGGCGACCCTGAACATGGTCACCGCCGGTGCCCCGCGCGGGCTGTACAACGACGACTGCAGCCTGCTGACGCTCTATGCCTACCTGACCGATCACAAGGCCGACACCCTGGCACGGGTGGTCGACAGCGTCCAGGCGTTTGCCCAGGCCAACGACAGCGAGCAGGCCAGCTTCCTCATGGCTGCTGGCAGTGCAGGCATCGAGGCTGCCACCAACCAGGTGGTCAAGCAGGCCAACCGCGACATGCTCTGGTGGGTCTACGGCGCGGTGATCGTGCTCTGCCTGTTGACCTTCCGCTCCTGGCGCGCGGTGCTCTGCGCGGTGCTGCCGCTGATACTCACCTCGATCCTCTGCGAAGCGCTGATGGTGGCGCTGGGCATTGGCGTGAAGGTGGCGACCCTGCCGGTGATCGCCCTTGGGGTCGGCATCGGCGTGGACTACGCGCTGTATGTGATGAGCATCGTGCTGGCCCAGCTGCGCCAAGGCGCGAGCCTGTCCCAGGCGTATTACCGCGCGCTGCTGTTCACCGGCAAGGTGGTCATGCTCACCGGTATCACCCTGGCCATCGGCGTTGGTACCTGGATCTTCTCGCCGATCAAGTTCCAGGCCGACATGGGCGTGCTGCTGGCATTCATGTTCGTCTGGAACATGGTCGGTGCATTGATCCTGCTGCCGGCGTTGGCCTACTTCCTGTTGCCGCACCGCAAGGCCTGTACCGAGCAGCTGGCATTGCCGGCGCATGAGCACACAAGGCGCGAGCGCAGTAGCGGGATGCTGGAGCAGGGCGCCAGTTTTCGCCCGCTGGAGGAGGTGAGCCATGGCCGCTGAACGCACCGCCGGAAGCGCCCAGGCTGCCTTGCTGCTGTTCGGCAGTTGCCTGCCCGTCCTGGGGGCGGTGCTCATCGCACCGGTGCTACCCCGCATGCACGCGCATTTTGCCGAGACGCCGGGCGTGGCCGTGCTGGTGCCGGTGGCCCTGACGTTGCCGGCACTGGTCATCGCCTTGTTGGCGCCGCTGGCCGGGGTGTTGGCAGACCGAGTGGGGCGGCGAGCACTGCTGCTGGCGAGCATGTTGCTCTACAGCCTGTGCGGTTTGTTGCCGTTGTGGCTGGACTCGCTGGTGCTGATTGTCGCCAGCCGCGCCGGCATCGGCTTGGCCGAAGCCGGCATCATGACCTGTTGCACCACGCTGATGGGTGACTACTTCGACGGCCAGCGCCGGGCGCGGTTGTTCGCTTTGCAGATGGTGGTCACCTCATTGGCGGCGGCATTGTTCATGGGCGTGGGCGGTGCGCTGGGGGAAAGCGACTGGCGGACACCGTTCACCCTCTATGCGGTGGGTGCGCTGTGCCTGCCCTTGATGGCCCTGCTGTTGTGGGAGCCGCGTGCCTGCCAGACCGCCAGCGAAGCCACCGTCGATTCGCGTTTTCCATGGGCGGCCCTGACGCCGTTATACCTGCTCACCGTGCTGGCTGGCGTCAGCCTGTTCATCGTCCCGGTACAGGCCGGTTACGTGCTGCAGTTACTGCACATAGATGCGCCCCGTCAGGTCGGCCTGGCCATGGGCGCCAACCAGCTCGGCGTGTTGGCCGGCGCACTGGCTTTTCGCTTACTGGCGCGCTTGCCGGCTGGGCGGTTGCTGGCCTTGGGCTTTGCCACGGCGGGGCTCGGTGGCGGCCTGATGGCGCTGGCGAGCAGCCACGCGCCAGTGGTGCTGGCGGTGCTGATCAACGGCCTGGGTGTTGGGCTGTTGCTGCCGACGCTGATCACCCTGGTGATGCAGCAGGTTGGCTTAGATCAGCGCGGCCGTGCCACGGGTGGGTTCACTTCGGCGATTTTCGCGGGTGAGTTCGTCAGTCCATTGATCGTCCTGGCATTGACCGCTGGTGTGGCTACGCAACTGCCGCATGCACTGCTGCTGGTCGCCATCGGACAACTGCTACTGGCGCCTGTGTGCCTGTCCTTGATGCGCCACCGGCGTGCGGTGACGGTGGCAGGTGCACGATGAACGAAATTTTCCTTGGCGGGCGAGCCGGTGCCAGTCGCTCTCTGCGCAGCGCCATGTGGCTGACCAGCATGCGGCTACCGGCCATGGCTAAAGGCGCAGCGTTCATCAGCGGACAGAATCTTATTGTCGACGGTGGCTCGACCATCGGCGACGGCAATTGAAAGGAGACAGCATGCAATCGCTTCCTGCATTCAAACGTGTAGTCACCGGCCACGATGCCGAGGGCCAGGCGGTCGTCGCCAGTTGCGGCCCGACACCGAACAACTTCCCACTCAAGGCGGTGCCTGGCACCCTGTTCTATGAAGTCTGGAACAGTGTCGGCAGCCCGGCGACACTGGACAACGGCAATGATCCGACAGCGCAGCCGCTGCAATTGAGCCCTGGCCCGCTGGGCAGCGTGATTCGCGTGGTGGACATACCGCCCGACAGCGTGCAGAACCAGGTCAGTGCCGAAGACGCAGCCGCTGCCTTCGCCGAGATCGGCGAGGCGAGTGCCGGCACGGGCAAAGCCGATTCGAAGCACAAGCTGATGCACCGCACCGAAACCCTGGACTACGGCATCGTTACCGAGGGCGAGGTCTGGCTGGTGCTGGACGATGGCGAAGTCCACCTCAAACGGGGCGATATCGTGGTCCAGCGCGGTACCAACCACGCCTGGAGCAACCGCAGCGAACAGATGGCCCGGATGGTCTTCATCCTGCTCGATGGGCGTTATGCCGAGACGCTCAAGGAGCTGCTGCCATGAAGCTCGCCACGTTCGACGACGGCAGCCGCGATGGTCGCTTGCTGGTGGTGGCCCGTGACCTCGGGCATGCGGTCGATGCCAGCGACATCGCCACCAGCTTGCAGGTCGCGCTGGAAAACTGGCCCCAGGTCGAAGCCCGCTTGCAGGCGCTGTATCAGCAGCTCAATGACGATGCGGTTGCGGGTGCCTTCGCGCTCGACCTCGCTCGACTGGCTGCGCCCCTGCCGCGTGCCAGCCAGTGGCTGGATGGCTCGTGCTTCCTCAGCCATGGCGCGTTGATGCAGAAGGCCTTCAACCTGGACCCGATCGAAGGCGTCGAGCACACACCACTGATTTACCAGGGAGCCAGCGACGACTTTCTCGGGCCACTCGCGGACATTCCCTTGCCCAGCGAGGCCCACGGCATCGACTTCGAGGGCGAGTTCGCGGTGTTGCTCGACGACGTACCCATGGGCTGCCCGGCGGAGCAGGCCTTGCGGCATGTTCGCCTGATCCTGCAACTCAACGATGTCAGCCTGCGGGCCCTGGCACCGCGGGAAATGAAGACCGGCTTCGGCTTTCTCCAGGCCAAGCCCGCCAGCAGTTTTGCGCCCGTCGCGGTCACCCCGGACGAACTCGGCGAGGCCTGGCGCGACGGCCGGGTGCACTTGCCGCTGCACGTGCACTGGAACGGCGAGTGGTTCGGCCATCCCCATGGCGGCGCCATGCACTTCGGTTTCCACCAGTTGATTGCCCATGCGGCGCTGACCCGACGCTTGCGTGCGGGCACGCTACTCGGCTCCGGCACCGTGTCCAACGCTGACCGCAGCGTGGGCTCGGCGTGCATCGCCGAGCGCCGCGCCATCGAAACCATCGCCTGCGGTGCGCCGCGCACGGCCTTCATGCGCTTTGGCGACCGGGTGCGCATGGAGGCTCGCGGGCCCGAGGGCGAGGTGCTGTTCGGGGCCATTGACCAGCGCGTGGTGCGGGGAGGCTGGCCATGCGAGTGATGGTCACCGGGGCAAATGGCTTCGTCGGGCGCCAGTTAGTGCAGCGCCTGCTGGACCTGGGCGAGCTGCGCGGGCGGCGAATCGAGGCACTGCTGGTGCTGGATCAGGCACTGGCCGGCCTGCCCGAAGACGCGCGCCTGCGTCGTCATCACGGTAGCGTCACCGACGCGGCCTTGCTGCGTCGGGTGCTGGCTGACGGTGTCGACGTGGTCTTCCATCTCGTCAGCGTGCCTGGCGGCGCTGCCGAGGCGCAGTACGAAAGGGGTTACCAGGTGAACCTGCAAGCAAGCCTGGAGCTGCTCGACCAACTGCGTAATCCCCTCTGTCCACCGGTGCTGGTGTACGCCAGCAGCGTCGCGGTGTACGGCGGCAAGTTGCCGACGCGCATGGACGAAGGCCAGCCAGCGTCGCCGCAGCTGTCCTATGCGGCGCACAAACGCATGGTGGAGATCGCGTTGCAGGACCTTGCCCGCCGTGGCGAGGTTGACGGCCGCGCCTTGCGTTTGCCCGGTATCGTTGCTCGCCCGCGCGAGCCGAATGGTCTGCGCTCGGCGTTCATGAGCGACCTGTTGCACGCCTATGTGGCCGGGGAGGCCTACACCTGCCCGGTGTCACCCGAAGCGAGCGCCTGGTGGATGTCGGCCCGCTGTTGCGTGGACAACCTGCTGCGCGCCGCCGAGCTGGAAGACCCGGGCAGCCAGCGGGTTTGGCAACTGCCCGTGCTGCATTTGACCATCGCCCAGGTGCTGACCGGGCTGGCGGCTGTTGTTGGCGAGGCCAACCGTGAGCGCATCGCCTTCGCCCCCGATCCCCAGCTCGAAAGCCTGTTTGGCCGCTACCCACCGTTGCGCACCTCGTTCGCCCGCGAACTGGGCTTCTGCCACGACGGTTCAGTGGCCGGGCTGCTGCGTAATGCCCTCGACTTGCCGCCGCGCCACACCCGTCGCGCGGCCATCCGCAAAGGAATCCTCGTATGACCTTGAACACACGTCGCTTGCTGGACCTGTCTGTCACCCTGGACAACAACCCTTACACTGATCCGCCACCTTTGCTACCGAAAATCGATTATATGGATCATCAGCAGGGTTGGCCGGAAATGGCCGCGATGTTTCCCGGGCTGCGCAAGGAGGACCTGCCGGGCGACGAGTCCTGGGCGGCGGAGCGCCTGCAGATCACCACTCACAGTGGTACGCACATGGACGCGCCCTGGCACTACGCATCCACCACCGACGGTGGCAAGCCGGCCTTCGGCATCGACGAACTGCCGCTGGAGTGGTGCCTGCAGCCGGGGGTGAAGCTGGATTTTCGTCATTTGCCGGATGGCCACGTGGTCACTGCGGCGCAGGTCGAGGCGGAGCTTGCGCGCATTGGTCATGCGCTGCAGCCGCTGGACATCGTGCTTGTGAACACCCGCGCGGGCAGCGTGTTCGGCCAGCCTGGCTATCTCGACGCCGGAGTGGGGATGGGCCGCGAGGCGACCTTGTACCTGCTGGAGCGCGGGGTGAGGGTGGTGGGTACCGATGCCTGGAGTTGGGATGCGCCATTCACGTTCACCCGCGAACGTTTCAGTGAAACGGGCGACGCCTCGATCATTTGGGAGGGCCATAAGGCCGGGCGTGATATCGGCTATGGGCAGATGGAGAAGCTGGCCAATCTGGAGCGGCTACCGGCGGATGGGTTTCTGGTAAGTTGCTTCCCTTACAAGATCCGGCATGCCTCAGCCGGCTTCGTCCGGGCGGTAGCGATCTTCGATTAGGGACAAAGCCATGGGCCGAAAGGCGCGGGCGTGCGCAGCTGCCGTCAGCCGTTGGCCGTCGGGCAGCTGCGGGCGATGGTCAAACGTCCAGCACCAACCGGGCGCTGTGGCAGCCCGATACGCAGGGCGTTATCCATTCTCCGCTGTTGCGCTGGGCATCGCTGAGGTACTCGTCGCGGTGATCAGGCGCCCCCTCGATGACCCGGCTGACACAGGCGCCGCAGATACCCATTCCACATGACACGGGTAGCTCCACGCCCGCCCGCGATGCCGCCTGTACCAAACTTTCGCCCGGTTGCACCTCGACCTGAAGACGACTGCGCTGTAGCACCAGTGTGCAGTGACGCTCGACGTGCAAGGTGGGCTCTGTGGCCTGGAAATGTTCGCGGTGAAGCGCCGTGGTTGGCCAGCCGCTTGCCAGCGCGACGCGTTCGACACACGCCATGAAACCGGCAGGACCACAGCAATAGAGGCTTGCGCTGCCGTCCCAGGCCGGCAAG
This sequence comes from Pseudomonas sp. GLN_2, assembly GCF_043106005.1. NCBI lineage: Bacteria > Pseudomonadati > Pseudomonadota > Gammaproteobacteria > Pseudomonadales > Pseudomonadaceae > Pseudomonas > Pseudomonas sp. GLN_2. Next base: position 106,568 of record NZ_JBICMC010000077.1, read on the forward strand.
TGTTCCTCCAGGTACCCGGTGATCATCGGGGCGCGCAAACCTGCATGAACCTCGGTATTCGCATCGAGGTACTGGATAAAAGGCACCTGTTTGGCATCGCGGGTGAAAAACAGCAAGCGCACCGACCGACCTTGCGCTTGGCATTGCCGGTACATGGCGAGCAGTGGCGTGATTCCTATGCCTGCGGCCACCAAGACGACCTGTCCTGTGCCAGGTTGCAGGCTAAAGAGGTTGCGCGGCAGGCCCACCTCCACCCGGGCACCCAGCCGCAGGTGCTCATGCAGCCATTGCGAGCCGCCCCGGGAGGCTTTTTCGCGCTTGATGCCCAGGTATACATGACCATCCTCGGGCAGGCTGACCACTGAGTATTGGCGTACCGCGCCATTGCCCAGGCGCAGGTCCACATGAGCACCGGGTGCCCAGTCGAAGGGCAGGGGAGCAGGACTCGGCGGGGCCAGTTCGACACCCAGCACGTCGTCGGCTTCGAGGCGCAGGGCCCGCACCTGCAGAGGCGTCCAGCTCATGCGCGTACCCCCGCGGCCTGTTGCAGGCGAAGTACAGCCTGCCGCGCCTGGCTGCCCAGTTCGGCGAGGTCCAAGCCAGGAAGCGTATCGTTTTCCACGCTCAGGCGGCCGCCCACCAGCAATGCCCGCAGCGTCGGACGGCCACCGCCTACCACTGGCGCGATACCCAGATCATGCAGACCGAAGTAGCGGGGTTGATCGAGGCGGTAGATCGCCAAGTCTGCTGCCATGCCGACCTGCAGCGTGCCGATGGCGTCCAGGCCCAGCACCTGGGCGCCACCTGCCGTGCCCCAGCGCACGACGTCCTCCACGGTGGCGACATGCGCACCGCCCTCCAGATCGCCGCCAGCATGGCGGGCCCTGGCGCGTTCGCCGGCCTTGGCCCTTTGCATCAGCCAGGCGGCGTGGGTTTCGCTGATCATGTCGCAGGCTTCGTTGGAGGCAGCGCCATCCACGCCGATCGAAACCGACATGCCTGCAGCCTCCATGGCAACGATATCTGCGATACCACTGCCAAGCCGGCCATTGCTTTGGGGGCAGTGGGCGATGCCGGTGCCGGTGGCGCCCAGCAGCTGGATTTCTTCGGCGCTCAGCTTGACCAGGTGCGCGAACCACACGTCCGGCCCGAGCCATTCCTGCTCCGCGCAGAACACCACGGGCGAGAGGCCGTGGCGATCATGGACTTCGTTCTGGTACTCCACGGTTTCGCTCAGATGGCTGTGCAGGCGGATGCCCAGGCGGCGTGCGGTGCGGGCGGTCTCGCGCAGGTGCTCGGGCGGCATGGAGTAGGGCGGGCTGGTCGGCGCCATTACCACACGGCGCCAGGCATCATCGGCGGAATCATGGTAGACCTGCACCAAGCGCTGAACATCGTCCAGGTACTGTTTGAGGGTCTCAGGTCCGGCTGTCGCGGGGCCTTCCGCCTGACGTACCTGGGTTGCGCCGCCCCGGCAAAGGACGAAACGTAGCCCCAGGCGCTCGGCTTCTTCGAAGAGGATCTGTGCGCTGTCGAAGGCCATGCCCGGCAAGTACAGGTAATGATGGTCGGCCACCGTGCTGCAGCCGGAACGGGCCAGCTCCACCAGCCCGACCCGTGCGGCCAAGCGAAAACTGTGCTCATCGAACAACCCGCGGTAGCGATAGGGCACGGCCCCCAACCAGGCACCGAGGCTCTGGTCGATGCCAGCGGGAATGCCCTTGAGCAAGGACTGGAACAGATGATGATGGGTGTTCACCCAGCCTGGATACACCACGCAATCGGTGGCATCGAGCACTTGCTCACCTGGTAACGGTTGCAGCGAGCCCAGGGCAGCGATACGCCCTTGGGTGATGCGGATATCCGGCCCCACATGGCGCGCGGCGCCGCCACGCAGGCCAGTGAGGATGGCGCTGGCGTTACGGATCAGCCAGCTGTTGGTGTGATTCATGTTCGTCTCCATAGCCAGTACAGCGTTTCGCAGGGAAGTCAGCCCAGTTCGCTTTCGTGCCAGTGGCGCAGGCTCAAGCGCGCCAGCAACGCCATCAGGCTGAACAGCGCCACGCCGGTCAGGGCGATCAACACCAGGGCGGCGAATAGGCGGGGGATGTTGAGCTGGAATCCCGCCTGCAGGATCTGATAGGCCAGGCCCGCACCCGTGCCGCCCGTACCGGCGACGAACTCGGCCACCACCGCGCCGATCAATGCCAAGCCGCTGGCGATGCGCAGGCCAGCGAAAAAGCACGGTAAGGCGCTGGGAATGCGCAGGCGCAACAGCACTTGCCAGCGGCTGGCGCGGTTCAGGCGGAACAGGTTGAGCAGGCCAGGGTTGACGCTGCGCAGGCCCAGGACGGTGTTGGCGATGATCGGGAAGATCGCCACCAGCGTGGCGCAGATCACCAACGCCAAGGTCGTGTCGCTGCACCAGATGATGATCAGCGGTGCGATGGCCACCACCGGCGTGACCTGCAGCAGAATCGCGTAGGGAAACAGACTGGCCTCCACGACGCGGCTCTGCACGAACACGAACGCCGCCAGCGTGCCGATGACCACGGCGAGGGCGAATGACAGGAAGGTGATCTTCAGGGTCATCCACAGAGCCCCCAGCAGCATCGGGCCATCGGCGAGCAGGGTGCGGCCGATATCAGCCGGTGACGGTACCAGGTACACCGGGACTTTCCAGGCGATGCATGCCAGTTGCCAGACGCCGAGCAGCAAGGCGCCAACCAGTAGTGGTGAAACGATGCGTAGTACAGAAGGGTGGCGTAGCCAGGGAGTAGAGGGTCGGCTCATGATGATGCTCTCAGGAAGGGTCGCCATTGGCCTGGGCCAGGAGTCGGGACAGGTGCGCGCATTGCTCGATGAACGCCGGTGAAGTGCGGTATGCCTCGTCGCGCTCCCGTGGGCCGTCGATGATTACATCGGCGATCACTCGACCGGGACGCGCGCCCATCACGATCACCCGCGAAGACAGGTACACCGCCTCGAAGATGCTGTGGGTCACGAATACCACCGTCAGGTCGCGCTGGAGCCAGAGGTGGCGCAGGTCGCTATCGAGCTTGTTGCGGGTGAACTCGTCCAGGGCGCCGAAGGGTTCGTCCATCAGCAGCAGATTGGGCTCGGTGGCCAATGCCCTGGCAATGGAGGCGCGCATCTGCATACCGCCGGAGAGCTCCCGCGGGTAAACGTCGCCGAACTTGCCCAGCCCCACCAGTTCCAGGGCGGCTTGCACCTTGGACTGGCTCTGGGCCTTGGGGGCGCCAGCCAAGTCCAGGGGCAAGCGCACGTTGTCGTGCACCTTGGCCCATGGCATCAGGGTGGCTTCCTGGAACACCATGGCCAGGCTGCGCCCCGGTGTGCCTGCGTGGTGGTCCGTACCCGGGGCATCCTTGCCCCACCAGCGCACATGGCCGGCGGAGGGCTGTTCGAGCCCAGCGAACATTTTCAGCAGGGTGCTTTTGCCACACCCCGACGGGCCCAAGAGCGAGACGAACTCGCCGCGTTCGATCGCCAGTTTCACGCGGCTCAAGGCATGGGTGCCATTGCTGTAGGTTTTTTCCACCTGATCGGCGAACAAAGGGGTATCCACACCGATGGTGTTCGGCAGGGCCTGCGGCTGGACGCCGGCCTTGGATAGGGTCTGCATCAACATAGCGCTCTCCCCGTGGGTCATGAGCGGTGGTGAATGCCCCGGCGCACCGGGGCGTTGGGCAAGTGTCAGTGGCTGAGGAACACTTCGCTCTCGCCATGGGCTTCAAGCAGACCCAGTAGTTGCCGACGGATAACCAACCCAGGCTTGTCCGATGGCATGTGCAGTTCCACCCTGCGGCGGGTGTCGACACAGGCGTCAGGATCGGTAGCCTCCAGGATGTCGCGGTCTTCGGCTGTGATCGCTGCGTCCCAGTCGATCAGTTCCTGGGTCGAGCATTGCTCTTCGCTGTCGTTGCGATACAACCACTGCACGAGCATCAGTCGGTTGTCGTCGATGGGCGTGGCGCAGTTGTAGATGATGTGATGGATGCCGCTGTCCGGATACATGCAGCCAAAACGCCGAGAGAAGGGCAGGTAATAGCGGTTGAGCAGGTGCCGTTGGGTGATCGGCTCGGTCGTACCGGTGATACGGAAGCTTGCCTCGGGGTTGCGGATCGGCACGCGGGTCTCGGCTTCGAAGCCATAATCGGTTTCGCGGAATTCGTAACTGGCCGGTTGCGGCTGGTCGAACAAGCCGAAGTTGGCCTTGTGCACGAAGGAAAAGTGCGAGTTGTCGAAGGAATTCTCCATGACCCGCAGCGGGCTGGTCTTCCACTCTTCGTAGAACTGGAAAATGCGTCGGTAACCGGGGGCGCCGTCTTCCGGGAACTCAGGGATCGGTTGTAGCGGGTCGTCCAGGCTGACCCAGGCATAGCCGTACTTCTCCTGGCAGTGATAAGCCTTCACCGCGGCACCCGGAGGAATAGCGCCGGTGGGATTCTGCGGGATCTTCACGCAGGCGCCGGTGCAGTCGTATTCCCAGCCGTGATACCCGCAGGCGATATTGCCCTCAGCACTGACGAAGCCTTTGGACAGTTTGGCGGTGCGGTGGCAGCAGCGGTCCCGCATTGCCACCGGGGTACCATCGGGACGCTTCCACAACACCAGCGCTTCACCCAGCAGGGTGAATGGCTTGGGGCCGTCTTCGAGGGCTGTCATAGGGAGCAGGGCATACCAGAAACGGCGCAATACAGGTTGTTTGGTAACCAACATAGTCAGGATTCCTCACAGCGTTGAGCTTGTTAGGGTGTTCAGCGGCTGCCGACCTGTTCGGCCTCAGGGAGTACCTTCAGGTCTTGCACAAAGCGCGTGGTGTACGCGTTGCGCCAAGGTGCGTCGGGACCGAGCAGACCCGCCTCGACCATGAAGTTGCGGGTCGCTTGCCAGCGGCTGTCAGTCATGGTGCCGATCCCTTTGGTTGCAGCCTCTCCACCGGTGACCAGGCGGTACTGCTTGAGGGTCGAGACGCCCCAGGCCAGCAGTTCATCGGTCATGTTGGGGTTGTCGCGCTTGATCAGTGCATTGCCGGCGCTGGGGTCATCCAGATAGCGCTTCCAACCCTCCATGGATGCGCGCACGAAACCTGCTACCCGCTCCGGGTGCTGAGCGATGATGTCTTGACGGGTGACCACGGTGGATCCGTAGGGTGGATAACCGGCATCTGCGAAGAGGAAAAAGTTCGGCGTCACGCCTGCCTTTATCGCCTGGAACAGTTCCGAGCTGGCATACGCCTGTTGTGTGGTTTGCGGGTCGGCTAGAAAGGGTTGCAGGTTGAAGGTGTAAGGCCGCGCCTGGTTGTCAGCCAATTGATACTTACCCTTCAGCCAAGGCCACCAGGTTTGCTGGCCCGAGGTGGACACCAGCACAGGCTTGCCGCCAAGCCCATCAAGTCCGCTGACGTCTGCGTGGGTCATCAACCCTTGCGGGTCTCCCTGGAAGGGCGCAGCCACTGCGACCACTGGCAGGCCTTGCTCGACACTTTTTAGAATCTGCAGGTCATAGTTGACGATGAAATCAGCTTGCTTGCTGACCAGCAGTTGCATGCCATTGACCTGTGGTCCACCCATGCGGATGGACACATCCAGGCCTTCCTTTTCGTACAACCCATCGGCCAGTGCCTGGTAGAAGCCGCCCTGTTCGGCCTGAGCATACCAGGAGGTCAGCAACACGACTTTGTCGCCAGCGATCGCCAGCGGAGCGATCGTCAGCGTGGTGGGGAGCAACGCTGCTGCCAACAGCGAGCGTAACGGGCGAGCCAAGGCAAAACGCGTTTTCATCATGTGTTCTTCACCCCGATTCAAAAAACCACCGTGCGCCGGATAGCGCGACAGCGAAGGAGCCGGGCGGAGAGAACGTGGGAAGAGAATGGCGTCGCGAAGCAAAAGGGCGTGAACTGGAAACTGACATTGCTCTCTTGCCCGGGGCTGCCATAGCCTCGTTCAAACATCCGCTCGGATGTACGCCCCGAAGGACGCAAGAGCAATGCCCCATGCCATGCCTGGCACTGACCGCTTCTACTCGCTGATACAAGAAGCCAGAAGCATGCCAATTTCATGAAGCCGCTGACTTTGCGGTGTAGCGACCCGCACCCGTGGGGGCCGGCACTGACGCGTGAGTTGAGAAGGTGCAGAACGTACCGATTGAGCACTAATAAAGTGCGCAATGTTCCGATGCGATGGTGTTCATTGATGCTTGGGATTGCTCACAATAAGCAATTTACGTGTATCCGATTAGTTGGCACGCGCCCTGCTTTGCGCTAACTCGAGTAGAAGCGGTCAGTGCCTAAGATGGCATGGGACATTGCTCTGGCGGCCTTGCGCCGCTCCCCCGGCAAGGGTGGCGCCTCGGCATGAGCCGGGGCCAGAGGAGAGGTCGTCCGCTGCTGCATACCCTTGCTGGCGAAAACCAACAATCACGACCCAAGGGATGCAAATGAAACCGAACGCTCTTTCCTGGCTGCTTCACAGCGTCGTCCCACTCTGCGCGCTGGCCACTGGCAGTGCCCAGGCGAATCCGCTGATGTGGAGCAACAACAGCCTCAGCTACCTCTACGGGCACGGTTATAAAGTCGATGGCACCGGCAACGATATCCAGCAAACCATCACCTTTGAGCACGCCAGTGGCTGGACCTGGGGCGACATGTTCTTGTTCGTCGATAACAAGTGGTCCAACGGCTTGTCCGGCAACGATGGCTATACCTATTACGGCGAGTTTTCACCGCGACTGTCGCTGGGCAAAATCAGTGGCCACCGTCTTAGCTATGGCATCGTCAAGGATGTGTTGATCGCTGCCACCTATGAGCGCGGAGAAGGGCGCAATCGAAAGTACCTGCTTGGGCCCGCTGTTGACCTGAACCTGCCTGGATTTGATCGTTTTTCACTCAACACTTACTACCGCAAGCCCGATGGGATCACCGGTAAAGCGTCTGGACAGTGGCAGATCAACCCGACCTGGGCCATGACGATACCGCTCGGCCGCTCAGACATTTTGTTCGACGGTTATCTGGAGTGGTACGTCAATGATGTGGGGACGAAGGGTACCTCGAACTATGTAGCCAAGAGTTTCCACTTCAACCCCCAGATCAAGTACGACGTCGGTAAGGCGATGGGGCAAGCGCCGGCGCGTTTCTATGCGGGGATCGAGTGGGACTATTGGTCCGACAAATATGGCATCGAAGACAGCCACGGCTTTCCGACCGATCAGAACGCGTTGAGTGCATTGATCAAGGTGCATTTCTAGGCTCTGTACGAATGCAGATGTCGCAAACACCGCATGGACACGCCAGCGAGACAACTGCGGCATAGCTTTTCGTAAGCCTGTCGAAGGGTGTCACGACCCGGCGGTTCCCTTCAGTCAGCCAGACATGCGCTCGATGATGTTGTGCTGTTGGTACTTGGGCCGATCAAACAGTCTGGGTAAACCACGCGTTGGATTGCACTTCATTGAGCGCATGCGGGTGCCCATGTAGCGGCTCATTATCACCAACACGTCCGCTCGCCTGTATCAGAGCCTTCAGTTCGCGATTGTTCACAGATTCAGTCATGAGCGCTGCTGCGCCAGCTGAATCCAAGCGATTTTACCGCTCACATACGATAAGCCGTGATTATTCCACCTGAGGAAATGTTTGCAGGCGGGGTTTTCTATCGCCATAATTGGTACGTAATTACATGTTACATAACACAGTACAAAATCGTAGGAGCAAGCATGGCCCGTGGCGGCATCAACAAGGTGGTAGTGCAGCAGGCACGTCAGGCACTGATCGCCCGGGGTGAGAACCCCAGCATCGATGCCATACGTATCGAGTTGGGCAATACCGGCTCCAAAACCACGATTCACCGCTACCTGAAGGAACTGAACGGCCAGCAGCCGGTGGCTTCCGAAGGCGGGGTCGCGCTGAGCGATGTGCTGAGCCGCCTGGTTGGGCAACTGGCAACCCAGCTGCAGGACGAGGCCGACCTGAAGATCGAGCAGGCCGAAAGCACCTTCACACAACAGCGCGAGACGCTTGAAGCGCAGCTGGAAATCGCCCAGCAGGCACTGGCCGCAGCGCACCAGCAACACAAGATCGATGCAGCGGCACTGGCTGCAGAGACAGAAAAACTGTTGTCCACGCAAAGCACGCTGCAAGCCGAACAGCTGCGCAGTGCCAGCCTCAACCAGTCGCTGGGTGAGTTGCAGGTGCGCCTGGCTGACAAGGACGAGCAGGTCAAATCGTTGGAAGACAAGCACCGCCATGCCCGCGACGCCCTGGAGCACTACCGCAATGCCAGCCGTGAACAGCGTGAGCAGGAACAGCGCCGCCACGAAGCGCAGTTGCAGCAGATGCAGGTGGAATTACGTCAGATGCAGCAGGGCATGATCGTCAAGCAGGACGAACTTACCCGCTTGCACCGTGACAATGAGCGGTTGCTGGGAGAGCATCGTCAGGCGGCCAGTGAATGCCGGGCGCAGGATGAGTTGCTGGAACAACGCGATGCGCAGATCCAAGGCCTGCGCACGATCCTGGCCCAGGCACAAGGCGCCAGCGAAGAGATGCGCCGGCAGCTGGATGTGCAAGCCCAGAGCCTTGAAGCCAGGCGCGACGTGTGCGCCGAGCAGGCGCGGCAGTTGCAGTGGCTTGAGGAACAGTTGAAGGCACGCGACGAGGCGCTGGCGCAGTGTCGAGCGCAATTGGCCTCGGTTGCAGATTAATCAAACTTTTCCTGGCGGGTGGTTTCTTCCCTAGACACTCACCGGAGATAACGCCATGCCTGGAAGTCAACCACCGCACAAAGAGGGGCCTCACTCGGCCGAGCAGGTCGATAAAAAGACAGACCTTGGTTTCGACCCCGATTCCCCGGATGTCGAAGACCCTCAAGTCGACCCGCAGGGGCCGGCCAAGCCGCCTCGAGACATTGAGAAGAAGGAATAAACCACGGCCTTGATGATTGGCCTCATCGCCGGCAAGCCATGCGCAATATCTCGGGGCAGGCTTGTCGGCGACCAGGCCAGACCAGGTTCTTGTCAGCCTCCTGCGCGCCTGGCGGCCTCTACGCCCGCCGCCGACAGCTTGATCGGGTAGTGCACGCTGATCTGATAATCACTGCTCACCGCCACGCTACCGTCGTGAATCAGACCGGCTTCTTGCAGCGTCTTGAGCATGCCGGCCACCGCCTTTTCGCCGCGGTAGTTGTCCAGCACTTCCTTGCCTAGCCCTTCGGGATGCGCATGCAGCAGACGGGTAAGTACTTCGGTCTTCAATGCATCGTTACTCATGTGCGACCTCACTTGCCGTGCTTGGACTGAAGTGCCTTGGCATGCTCCAGGTGCTGTTCGAGTTTGGGCAACGTTTCGCTGGCAAAGGCCTTCAGTTCAGCCTTGTCGGACGATGCAGCCTCCTTCTTGAACAGTTCCACCGCTTTTTCGTGAGCGTCTACCTGGTTGTTGAGGTACGACTTGTCGAAGGACTCATCGCGCCATTCCAGGATCATTTTCTTGACCTTGTCGGTCATGGCGGCCTCATCCGGCACGGAAATGTCCAGCTTGCGGGCAATGTCGCCGAGTTTCTGGTTGGCCTGGGTGTGGTCGGTGACCATTTGCTGGGCAAATGCCTTGATCTCGGCGTTCTGGCTTTTCTCCTGAGCCAGATTGCCGGTCACCACTTCGGCAATGCCGGCCTCGGTGGCCGCTTCGACGAAATCATCGGAAGTCGCGGCCATTGCGTGCACCGATGCCAGGCCCAGCACCATGGAAAAACCAACGCGTTTGATGAAGAGGCTATTCATGCTTCACTCCTTTTAACCGTGGCGCGACCTCAGTGTCGCGTACGGTTGAGGGTGAAGGCGTGGCAAAGGTTTAATCTTTTTTGCCGCCGGGTCCGATATTCGACGCTGAACTATAGTGAAAGGCGGCGAACGCGGTATGGCCAGGGATTCCAATGTGCGCAGCCCGGAAACAGTATGACGACGGGGTTTTCGCCATCAGTGGCGAGGGCCGCGCGGTGGCGCTGTTCCGTCTGGTACTGGCGTTCATGCTGGCGGTGATGCTGGCATTCGTGCTGGTGGAGGGCTGGCGCATCTGGCGTGACTACCGTTTTGCCTATAACAACGCCGAGAACATGGTCAGCAACCTGGCTCGGGCCACGGCACAGCACGCCGAGGACGCTATCCGCCAGGTCGACGTCATTACCGCGGCCTTGGCCGAGCGCCTGGAAGGCGACGGTTTCGATCACATCGACCGGCCGCGCCTGCATGCCTTGCTGGCGCAGCAAAAAAGCATCATGCCGCAGTTGCACGGGCTTTTCGTTTACGGCCCGGACGGCAGCTGGATCGTCACTGATCAGGCGGCCATCCCGCCCAACGCCAATAACGCCGACCGGGACTACTTCGTCTATCACCGCAGCCATACCGACCCCGGTGTACGTATCGGTTCGGTGGTGCGCAGCCGCTCCACCGGCGACCTGATCATTCCTATTTCCAGGCGCCTGGAGTATGCCGACGGCCGCTTCGCCGGCGTATTGCTCGGCACCATCAAAGTGGCGTGGTTCGTGCGTTACTACGGCGACTTCAAGATTGACGAACGCGGTGCGCTGGTGCTGGCCAAGCGCGACGGCACCCTCCTGGTACGGCGCCCGTTCGTGGAACAGGTGATAGGCCGAAGTCTTGCCAACAGTGAGATCTTCCGCAACCACTTGCCGTATGCCACAGAAGGGGTAGCGGAGGCGGTAGCGGTCGTCGATGGTACACCTCGGCTGTATGGCTACCGCGCGTTGTCCAGCTACCCATTGGTCGTGGAGGCGGGGCTGTCGCGTGAGTCCATTGTCGCGCCCTGGCGGTACGATGCGATCAAGTCGGTGGCGGTATTGCTGCTGTTGTTGGTCGGGCTGGCAGCGTTTGGCGGAGTGGTGCTGCGCCAACTGCGCGAGCGGATCGCCATCGAGCGGGCGCTGCTCCAGGCGCACCAGACGCTGAAAGCGTTGGCCTTGACCGACAGCCTTACCGGGCTGGGCAACCGTCGGCGGCTGGATGGGGTGTTCGAACCTGAGCTGCGCCGTGCACGGCGCCAAGGCTACCCCCTGGCGCTGGTGATGCTAGACCTGGATTACTTCAAGGCCTACAACGACCGCTACGGTCACCCGGCTGGTGACCAGTGCTTGCGACGCTTTGCCGAAGTGCTGCAGCAGGCCTTGAAACGGCCGGCCGATCTGGCGGTGCGCTATGGTGGGGAGGAATTTACGCTGTTGCTGCCCGATACCGATGGCCGCGGCGCGGAACTGCTGGTGCAGGAGTTACAGCAGCTGTTGCGCCGACAGGCGCTGGAACATGCCGCGAGCCCGTTGGGAAGGGTGTCGTTCAGTGCCGGGATCGCGGTGGTCGACCTGGCGCGGGAGGGCGTCACTGCTGAGGCGCTGGTCGCGGCGGCGGACAGGGCGTTGTACCAGGCCAAACAGCAGGGGCGGGACGGGTATTGCGTGGCGGGTAGTGTGGCGGCGGGGCAGGGTTGCTGACCTGGCTGGAGCGCGCGGGGGCGCCATGCGTCGCGATGAAACGCTAAAGCCCCAGACGCATTGCACAACGCCCGCTGAGACCGTGAGCATGCTCGCTTGCGAGGATGCTCTGGAGTCGTTCGCAAAGCCGGCTTTCCTGAAGCATCTCGAACCCGAAACGGGCATAGAACGGCGCATTCCAAGGCACATCCACAAAGGTGGTCAGCGTCAGCTCGCGTACACCGGCGCAGCGGCCTGCATCGACCACTTGCTGCAGCAACCGGCGCCCGACACCTTGCCCCTGGGCCTCCTGGCGCACCGATATCTCATGAAGGTGCAATGCCTGATCCGCCCGCCGGGCGCAGGCAAAACCCACAATGCGCCCAGCCGGGTCCTGCGCCACCCAACTACCATCTGCCTCGACGAAAGCCCTGTGCGCCGCGCAATCCATGACTTCGCCTCGCGCCAGCCAGGCCAGTGCCGGCCAACTGACAAAAGCCTGGGCTGCCGAGCGCTCGACGTCCGGCAGCCACGTGATGTCCCGGTCAAGGGTAGGGCGGATAAGCATGAGTCACTCCTGTCGTTCTAATCCGTCGCCAGCACCTGCGGCTGTAATTGCCAGCGCACCGAGCTTACACCTTTCTCCAGGCTGACCCTGCTGACCAGGCGCTCCAGTTGCGCCGGCGCCTGCGCGGTGCCCAACAGCTCGGCGCGCACTTCCAGGCGCGCAGGATTTTCCAGGTCCTGGCTCTGCAACGACTGCAGGCGCAGTTGTGGGTCGCCCAGGCTATGCAACATCAGGCTACGCACCTGGATCTCATCCTCGCCGCGGCAGACGATACGGACTTCGAAGTGCTGTTCCACCTCGCTGGCCGGCACCACGTCCTGACGGTCCAGGCGCTGGGCGATGTCACGCAACAAGATGTTGGCGCAGAGCACCACCAGGCTACCCAGCGCCGCCTCCATCATCAGCCCGAGGCTGCACAGCACGCCGACCGCAGCCGTGCACCACAAGGTGGCCGCGGTGTTCAGGCCACGTACATTGAAACCATCGCGCATGATGACACCACCGCCGAGAAAGCCGATGCCCGACACCACATAGGCTGCGACGCGCGACGCATCGGCAGGCGCCATGCCTGGCACCGCCTGGGTCATCAATACGAACAGGCAGGCACCGGTACTGACCAGCGCATTGGTGCGCAGCCCGGTCAGGCGTTGGCGCAATTGCCGCTCGGCACCGATCAGCGCCCCCAGCACCAGGGCAATGCTGACGCGCAGCAGAAATACTTTCCAATCCATAGCAAACCTCTTCCGCAGGCACACGCCCGCATGAACGCCATCAGTTGGCGCGGTTGAAATAACCAGAAAATTGCGCAGGACCACGCGGAGGGAAGGAGAAGCGGGGGTTACAGAAAACCACCGTCTTGCCAGAGCGGCCAGACAGGGCAGAACACTGCCGGGCTAGCGCGCCACGCGGGCCTGTCGCAAGCGACTGGGGCTACTGTCCAAGGCAGGTCTCCTGTTGAGGAAGGCAAAATTGCGTCGCGGACCATACGCCGCAGGGCAGAGCAGGTCAAGGGCAAACACATGACAATGGCTTCATCAGGGAACGGCCTGCTGCCGGTCACGCCCACATGGAAAAAACCCTGGGCAGCCGGTAACCTTGCGCCTTCCTTTGCCATCACCCGGACCGTTCCATGCTGTTCAATCTCGCCATATTGTTCGGCACCCTGGTAGCCATGGAGGGCGTTGGTACGCTGGCTCACAAGTACATCATGCATGGCTGGGGCTGGTGGCTGCACCGATCGCACCATGAGCCACACCTGGGTATGCTCGAAACCAACGACCTGTACCTGATGGCCCTGGGGCTGATCGCCACGGCGCTGGTGGCGCTGGGCAAAAGTGGTTATGCGCCTTTGCAGTGGGTGGGCGGTGGTGTGGCTGGGTATGGGGCACTGTATGTACTGGCCCACGACGGCTTCTTTCACCGACACTGGCCGCGCAAGCCGCGGCCGGTCAACCGCTACCTGAAACGCCTGCACCGCGCGCACCGCCTGCACCATGCGGTGAAGGGGCGCACAGGGAGCGTGTCGTTTGGGTTTTTCTATGCGCCGCCGCTGAAGGTGTTGAAGCAGCAACTGCGCAGCAGGCGCAGCCAATCGTGACGCATCCCCGGCACCTGCCGGGCATTGGGTGACGTCAGTTCACGGTTTCACCTTTGGGCTCTGCCGCCACATGCCCGCGGCTCACCCACCAGCCAAACCCGGCCGCAGTAAAGAACATGATCAAGCTGTACAACGCAGCCGGCACCGCCATGGTCGCGTTGTTCAGCAGCGAAGGGCTCAACGCCAGGGCAATCGCCAAGGTCCCGTTATGGATGCCAATTTCCATACCAATGGCAATCGCCTGGCGCTTGGGAATGTTCAACAACCGCGGCACCCAATAGCCCACCGTCAGGCTCAGCAGGTTGAACAGCAGCGCCGCCAGGCCCACCACCGGTGCGTACTCGACCACTGTCTGCCAGTCCTTGGCCAGTGCCAGGACGATGGTGAAGGCCAGGAACAGCGCAGCCACCAGCTTCATCGGTTTCTCCATGCGCGCAGCGAATGCCGGGGCAAAATGGCGAATCAGCATGCCCAGCGCCACCGGCAGCAAGACGATGGCGAACACCTGCATGACCTTGGCGAACTGCAGTGGAATAGCCTGGTCCGAGGCCATGAACCAGCTCAGCGACAGGTTCACCAGCAACGGCATGGTCAGGATCGCGATCAGTGAGTTGACCGCCGTCAGGGTGATGTTCAATGCCACGTCACCGTGGGCCAGATGGCTGAACAGGTTGGCCGTGGTACCGCCCGGCGAAGCCGCCAGAAGCATCAACCCCACTGCCAGGGCAGATTCCAGGCCAAAGCCGTTGGCGATCAGAAAGCACACCAGCGGCAACAGCAGGATCTGGCACACCAGGCCCACCACCACGGGCTTTGGGTATTTCACCACGCGAGCGAAGTCGGCCAGGGTCAGCGACAACCCAAGGCCAAGCATGATGATGCCCAGTGCAAGCGGCAGAAACGCAGTGAACAGGGGCGAGGCGGTCATGAGGGAGATCTCGGGCGAAGGATCTGAAGCAGTGTAGGTCGGCCTTGATCGATAGCTAATTGCAAAGGGCCAGCTCTTGGTAACCGTTTGTTACCACGTGCAGCGGCTGGCGAGGCTGCATGCCGCATTGCAGCAGGCATGCAGGCGAAGTAGCATTCCGTTTTTACCTTAGGATTAGCCTGATATGCCGTTCCAGCAAGGTCTGCTTGCCACCCCGGTGCCGGCCCACGCCCGTCACCTGTTCTTCACCCTGCAGTCGCCCGAGGCGTTGCCTGCCGCGCTGGATGCCTTGCTGCCGCAGGTCGATGGCAAACAGTTGCTGCTGGGTGTAGGCGCCCCGCTGGCCAAGGCCCTGGGCCGTGAAATACCCGGCCTGCGCCCGTTCCCGCTGCTGGATGCCGCGGTGGAGAACCCCAGCACCCAACACGCCCTGTGGCTGTGGCTGCGTGGCGACGAACGTGGCGACCTGCTGCTGCGCGCCCAGGCCCTGGAGCAGGCGCTGGCACCCGCCCTGGGCCTGGCCGACAGCGTTGATGGCTTCCTGCACCGGGGCGGCCATGACCTTACCGGTTATGAAGACGGTACCGAAAACCCGGTAGACGAAGAGGCGGTGCAAGCGGCCATTGCCGCAGATGGCTCCAGCTTTGCCGCGTTCCAGCTGTGGAAGCACGACCTGCAATACTTCAAGTCGTTGCCCCAGGCAGACCAGGACAACATCATCGGCCGTCGCTTGAGCGATAACGAAGAACTCGACGACGCCCCCGAGTCCGCGCACGTCAAGCGCACCGCCCAGGAAAGCTTTGAACCCGAGGCGTTCATGGTCCGTCGCTCGGTAGCCTGGGCCGACCAACGCGGCGCCGGCCTGGCCTTTGTCGCGCTGGGCAAGAGTTTCGAGGCATTCGAAGTGCAGCTGCGGCGCATGAGTGGCCTGGAAGACGGCATCATCGACGGACTTTACCGCTTTAGCCGCCCGCTGACGGGGGGCTACTACTGGTGCCCGCCAATGAGCGAGACGGGTGTCGATCTGAGCCCCTTGCTGCGGGCCTGATCTCTAAACATCCAGATACAGAAACACCCGCAGGCGAGGGACAGAGCGGCTAGGCTTGAAAATTTCCGATTCATGACGGGAGATTTTCCATGTACGCACGTCGTGAAGTCCTACGCGCCGGTGCAACATTGGGGTTGCTGGCCGCCGCCAGCCCTTGGCTGCACGCTGCCGTGCCGGCGGGTTTGCTGGCCCGTAAAGTCCCGTCCACCGGTGAAGCGTTGCCGGTGATCGGTGCCGGTACTTCGGGCAGTTTCGAAGTAGAAAGCGGTTCGCCCCAATACCTTCAGCTCAAAACGGTGCTGAAGGCATTTTTTGAAGGCGGCGGCCGGGTGATCGACACCTCGCCCAACTACGGGGGCGCCGACAGCATTCTCGGCCAGTTGCTGGAAGAGGGCGGCTGGCACCGCCAGTGCTTCCTGGCCACCAAGATCGCCGCCAATAGCCGGGCTGAAGCCCAAGCGCAGTGGGCCGGCAGCCTCAAGAGCCTGCGTACCGACAAGGTCGACTTGCTGCAGATTCACAACCTGCGTGACTGGCAGACCCAGCTGCCTTATGCCCGCGAGCTGAAGCAGCAGGGCGGGACACGTTATGTCGGCATCACCCATTACCTGAACAGTGGCCACGACGACGTCGCCCGTATCGTGCGCAGCGAGCCGCTGGACTTCATCCAGATCAACTACTCGGTCAACGCCCCTGATGCTGCCCGGGAACTGCTGCCGCTGTGCCAGGACAAGGGCGTTGCGGTGTTGATCAATCGGGCCTTCGACGATGGCCGGCTGTTCGCCCGGGTCAAGGGCCAGGCCTTGCCGGGCTGGGCCGCCGAAGCAGGCATCGGCAGCTGGGCACAGCTGTTTCTCAAGTTCGCCATCAGCCACCCGGCAGTGACCACGGTCATACCCGCTACCAGTCGGCCTGACCGCCAGCTCGATCAGCTCAAGGCCGGGCATGAGCCAATGCTCACCCCGGCGCAGCAACAGGCGCTGATCACGCAGTTTGCCTGACATCATGCAAGCCTGGCGGCGGCGCCTGGACCAAGGGCTGAATATCCAGCCTGGTGAAGGGCCGGCGGTCATCGCCGGCTTGTTGCTGTTCTACCTGCTGTTCACCGGTTACTTCATGCTGCGCCCGGTGCGCGAAACCATGGGCGTTGCCGGTGGCGTGGAAAACCTGCAGTGGCTGTTCACCGGCACCTTCATTGCCACGTTGGCGTGCCTGCCGCTGTTCGGCTGGCTGGCATCCAGGGTGCAGCGCAGGCATATCCTGCCTTGGACTTATGGTTTTTTCGCCAGCAACCTGTTGCTGTTCGCGGCACTGTTGGCCGGTAACCCTGACGATCTCTGGACCGCCCGGGCCTTCTACATCTGGCTGTCGGTGTTCAATTTGCTGACGATCTCGCTGGCCTGGAGCGTGCTTGCCGATCTGTTTTCCACCGCCCAAGGCAAGCGGCTGTTCGGTCTGCTGGCAGCCGGAGCCAGCCTGGGCGGGCTCAGTGGCCCCCTGCTTGGCACCCTGCTGGTGGCGCCGCTCGGCCATGCCGGGTTACTGGTGCTGGCGGCGGTATTTCTGCTGGGCAGTATCGGCGCGACACTGTTCCTGCAACGCTGGCGAGCCCGTCAACCCATTGCGATTCAAACCGAACATCAGGACGCGCGGCCACTGGGTGGCAACCCCTTTACTGGCGCCACCGCCGTCCTGCGTTCGCCCTATCTGCTAGGCATCGCCTTGTTCGTGGTATTGCTGGCCAGCGTCAGCACATTCCTGTACTTCGAGCAGGCGCGTATTGTCAGCGAAACCTTCACGGACCGCACCCGACAGACACAGGTGTTCGGCCTGATCGACACGGTTGTGCAGGCCCTGGCCATCCTCACCCAGGTCTTTCTTACCGGGCGCCTGGCCCGTCGGCTGGGTGTCGGTGTATTGCTGGTTGCAGTGCCGCTGGTCATGGCTGTCGGCTTCTTGTGGCTGGCACTGGCCCCGGTGTTTGCCCTGTTCGTGGTGGTGATGGTGGTGCGCCGGGCAGGTGAATACGCACTGGTACGGCCAGGGCGGGAGATGCTGTTCACCGTGCTGCCCGCCGAGGACAAGTACAAAGCCAAGAACTTCATCGACACGGTGGTCTACCGTGGTGGCGATGCGCTGAGCGGCTGGCTCAAGCGTGGGTTGGACGTCATGGGCGAGCACCCACAATTGGCGATGCTGATCGGCGCGCTGCTTGCCGTGGGTTGGGCCGCGACGGGTGGCTGGCTGGGCCGGCGCCAGGCGCGCATGGATCGCCCGCCGCACCACTGACACGCGCACCAAATACGGCGATGCCGTTTATTTAACGCCACCGGTCCGAACCTCTCGTAATAAAGCGAATCTGCCGATATCGCCGAACTCCGAATCTGTGTACGGCATCTTGCCGTGCATTCCGAAGTCATATGAGGTTTGAACACCATGGCCACTAAAGACAACAGCCGCACCGGCAATCAACAAGGCAGCCAAGGCGGTAACAAGAACCCGGGCAATTTCGCCAATGACCGTGAAAAAGCTTCCGAAGCCGGTCGCAAGGGCGGCCAGTCCTCGGGCGGCAACATGCCCCACGACCGCGAGTCGGGCCACAAGGGCGGCCGTTCGTAACTGACCAAGGCGCAGTGCCGGGGCGACCTGGCACTGCAATTATCCAAGGAGGTACTCCATGCGACTGACTCCACTGATCATCCTGATGGCCGCGCTGAGCTTGGTCGGCGGCTGTTTCGACCGCGACAATGACCACCCTGGTAAAGATTCCGACCCCAGCAAGCCTTCGCTGCAGATGCAGCAACCTGATTCCAAGCCTGCACCGCAGCCTGCGCCCGACCCCGAGCCGATGCCTGGCCAAAAGCCGAGCCAGTAAGAAGACAAGGAGCACGGCATGACGGTGATGAACCGCAATACTGCAAGAAGTGCGCAAGTGGTCACCGAATCGACCAGCCTGCGACAACGCTACCAAGCAATGCTCGCAGGCCAGGATGCTGGCAGCGGCTCATGGCTCGAGGAACAACTGGCGGGGGCCGCGAGCATGCCGGACGACTTGCCCGACACACCGTCCGAGTTGCCGGCCTGGAGCAAGAAGCATACCGCCGAGGTCGCCAAGGCCTACACCGATTACCGGGCACAACGCCGTCAAGGCATGCCCCGGCGTTACTTTTCCAACCGCGCCCACGCATTGTGGTTCCTGCAACAGGTTGCGCCGACCAAGGCCGTGGATGGCGCCTGGCTACAGGGCACCCTGCATCACTGGCGCGATCCACATTATCACGGGCTGATTCGCACCTATCTGGAAGAGCTCGGCAACGGTGATCCACGCTGCAACCATGTGCTGATCTATCAGCGCCTGCTTGGTCGCCTGGGTTGCGTAGAGGCCATGCCCCTGGATGACACGCGATATCTGCAAGGGGCCCTGCAACTTGCCCTGGGGCAGCACTGCGACACTCACCTGCCAGAGGTGGTTGGCTACAACCTCGGTTATGAGCAGCCACCGCTGCATCTGCTGATCACCACGTACGAGCTGGCCGAACTGGGCATCGACGGGCAGTATTTTCAGTTGCATGTGACCATCGACAATGCCGCCAGCGGCCACGCCCGCCTGGCAATTCAGGCGCTGAATCAGCTAAGCCCCGCGCATGATCCGCAGGCGTTCTACGCCAGGGCGCGCTTAGGCTACCGCCTGAATGACCGGGGTATCGCCACGCCAGACCTCATCCGCCAGTTCGACCTGCAAGGCGAACTGTTTGCAGCCCTTGAACGCAAGCGGGTCTATGGCCAATTGATGCATGCCGACCATTGCCGCCTGCAGCAGCGTACGATCAATCAATGGCTGGCCGAACCCGGCGCCATGCCCGCATTCGTTGCCGCATTGCAGGCTCAGGGTTGGATCCGCAGAGGGCAGCCGCCGGCGAACAGCCGCTGGTGGACGCTGATCGACGGGCCGACCGCGGCGATGTTCGGGGTGTTCAACGCCTATGAAAAACAGCTATGGCATGACTGGATCGCCGACGATTGGCAGCCGTCCATCCGCCGCGTGTCCCCTGGCAGTTGGGGGCTGCCCGAGGAGCCTGAAGACATACCCAAGGACGCCTTGAATGTGGCCCCCAAGGCGTTGATCCAGAGGATGGTCGGCAATCGCCACGCCACGCCCGACGGTCTGTCTGCCACGCGCGCCTACATGCGCGTAACCGGGCTGCGCCAGGAGGAACCACGTTGATGATGCTCGCTCACAGGCAAATCGAGGCAGACCAGGCGTTGCTACAACTGGGACAGCGCCTGCGCGCCGATGGATACCGCTTTACCTGCGTGACACCCGCCACCCACGCGCGCGTCAATGCCCGCGAGGGCTGCGGGCAGGCCAGCACCCTGCGCGATATATTCGGCTGGAGCCGACCTTTCGAGCCAGGTTTGCTGTCGGCAGATCAGTTACTGTTGCTCGAACGTGCGCAGGCGTTGGGTGCACAGGGTGAACGGCTGATCAGCACGGTACGCTGGTCCAGCCTGGATGATTTACTGTTGCTGCATTCGGCGTATCCAACCGACGCCAGCGATGCCGTGTTCTTCGGCCCGGACAGTTACCGCTTTGCCCAGGTCATTCGCGATCACCTCCAGCACTGCCCCGAGCGGGTCGAGCATGCAGTGGATATCGGCTGTGGTAGCGGGGTGGGCGCCTTGCTGATTGCCCGCGCCGCCCAGCACGCACAGGTCAGCGCCGTTGACATCAACCCCCTGGCGCTGCGCTATACGGCAATCAATGCAGCCCTGGCGGGCGTGAGTAATCTGTCGGTCGAGCCCAGTGACTTGCTGAACGGTATCAGCGGCACGTTCGACCTGATCGTTGCCAACCCGCCCTACATGCTCGACACCAACGCCCGCATCTACCGTCACGGCGGCGGCGCGCTAGGCGCCGACCTGTCACTGCGTATCGTGGAGCAGGCTCGCGAACGGCTGAGCCGCCACGGTACATTGCTGTTGTACACCGGCGTGGCCATTGTCGAAGGCCGCGACGCCCTGCTCGAAGCCATCCGCCTGCGCCTGGCCGGTCCGGATTGGGCCTGGGTGTATCGGGAAATCGACCCCGACGTATTTGGCGAGCAACTGGCTGAGCCAGGCTACGAACAGGTCGAACGCATCGCCGCCGTGGCGCTCACCGTTACCCGCAGCCGCTGAGGCAGCATGATCCGGCCCTGTACGTTCGGCATCGAGGAAGAGTACCTGCTGGTGAACCTGGGCTCGGGTCAGGTTCCGGCCACACCGTCACTCGCGGTGATCGGGCGCTGCCGTGAAGCACTTGGCCGCTATTTCGCCCAGGAAATGTTCCGCAGCCAGATCGAGCTGGCGTCGCCGGTGTTCACCAACCTGCATGAAGCGCGTGAATTCTTCCAGCGCAGCCGTCAGCGGCTGCGCGTGGCATTGGCCGAAGAGGGGATGGGGCCATACGCTGCGGCCAGCCACCCCTGCGCCGCGTGGCTGCGGCAGAAGCCCGCGGCACAAGGGCACTATCAGCAGCTGTTCGATGACTACCGCCATGTGGCAAGGCGTAGCCTGCTCAATGGCCTGCATGTGCACGTTGGCGTGCCGCCAGCTTGTGACCGCATGCAACTGATCAACCGCCTTTTGCCCTGGTTGCCGTTGTTGCTGGTGTTGAGCACTTCGTCGCCCCTGTGGGCTGGCCAGGCTACCGGGTACATGAGCTATCGCCGTGTGATCTGTGGTGAGTGGCCGCACATGGGCTTGCCCGAAGCGTTGCCGGATTGGGCCGCCTATCAACGCTACCGTACCCTGTTGCAGCGCACCGGTGCACTGGCTGCCGATGGCGACCTTTGGTGGGCACTCCGGCCTTCGCGGCGCTATCCGACAGTGGAGTTGCGCATCTGCGATGGCTGCCCGAATCTGGAAGACGTTCTGTGCATTGCAGCACTGTTTCGCCACCTGGTTGAACACAGCATTGCCTACCGCCATGACCCGCTACCCTGCAGCCGCGAATTGCGCTGGATCGCCCAGGAGAACTACTGGCGTGCCATGCGCCATGGGCGCCACGCACACTTCATAGGTTGTCACGAGCAGCAGCCGGTCACGGCGCAAGGTTGGCTCGCCCAACTGCAGGCCCAGATACCCATAGACAGCGCGGACGCCGAGCGCGCCTGCCGGCACGCCCTGCACGTGCTGCGCCATGGCACCCATGCCGACCAGCAATTGCGCTGCCTGGCACAGGCCAGGGCAGACGGGCTTGGCAAAGGGCAGGCGCTACGCGCCGTGGTGGCTGCCGGGACTTGCATTTAGCCGGGGTTGACCGACAATGGCCGCGCCCTTTGCAGCCACTCGGAAACACCTGCTCCATGATGCTGATCAAGCAATTCCCCGACATTTCCCTGAATGACACGCTGTTCGTCTTTGCGCTTGAGGCCGAGGCTGGCGATGTCTTTACCGAGGTGAACACCGTGTTCACCGGCATTGGCAAGGTCAATGCCGCGATCGCCCTGACCAAGGCGATCGCAACGCGCAGGCCCAAGCTTATCGTCAACCTGGGCTCGGCTGGCAGCCAGCGTCATGGCAAGGGCGAAGTCGTGTGCTGTAACCGCTTCGTACAACGCGACATGGATGTGACCGCGCTGGGCTTTGCCCGTTATGAAACACCCTTGTCCGACACCCCGGTGGTACTCGAACACGGGGCGGCAATACCCGGCCTGGCTGTGGAAACCTGTGGCAGCGGTGACAGCTTCGAGATCAACCATGGCGACGCGCCTTACGACGTGGTCGACATGGAAGCCTACGTACTGGCATTGATCGCGCGGGGCGAAGGTATCCCGTTCGTGTGCCTGAAATACATTTCCGATGATGCCGGCAGCGAAGCCGCGGGAGATTGGGCGGTGCAAGTGCACCTGGCGGCCGAAGCGTTCAAGCGGGTGTTGTTCAGCCAGGCGTGACGGTTGCCGCAGGGCAGGGCAGCTAAACCTTTGTCGCCCGGCGCAGTCACTTCTGGTATCAGCAGGCAACCCTGGGAGCACCCTCATGGCTCGGGCAATCTGGAAAGGCGCCATCAGTTTTGGCCTTGTGCACATCCCCGTGGCACTCAATACCGCCGTGCGCACCGAGCGCGTGGACTTCGACTGGCTGGACAAGCGCAGCATGGAGCCGGTCGGCTACAAGCGGGTGAACAAAGTGACCGGCAAGGAAATCGACAAGGACAATATCGTCAAGGGCGTAGAGTTCGAGAAGGGCCGCTATGTGGTGATCAGTGAAGAGGAGATCCGCAAGGCCCGGCCCGAAGCGACCCAGACGATCGATATCTTTTCCTTTGTGGAAGCGGGCGATATTCCGCTGCAGCATTTCGATACGCCGTACTACCTGACCCCGGACCGCCGTGGCGGCAAGGTGTACGCCTTGCTGCGCGAGACGCTGGAAAAGACCGGCAAGGTGGCCCTGGCCACCGTGGTATTGCATACCCGGCAGCACCTGGCGCTGCTGCGGCCGCTGGACCATGCGCTGGTGATGATCACCTTGCGCTGGCCTGAAGAGGTGCGCGGGCTGGAAACGCTGGAGCTGGATGCCAGCGTGACCGACAGCAAGGTGGAGAAGCGCGAGCTGGAGATGGCCAAGCGCCTGGTAGAGGACATGAGCGGGCCCTGGAAGCCTGAGGATTATCATGACGCCTTCCGCCAGACGATCATGGACCTGGTGGAGGAGAAGGCCAGCAAGGGCAAGATCGAGGCGGTGGAGAAGGGCGACGCAGGAGGGGCCGAGAAAGGTGCGGACATCCTCGACCTGACCGAACTGCTCAAGCGCAGCCTGGGTGGCAAGAAACCGGTGAAGAAGACGCGAAAGGCTTCATGAACACGGCCAATGCCATTGAGTTCAAGACTGCGCCTGCAACCCAGCCAGGTAATCACCAAACCCCTCGCGGGCGCGGCTGTCACGTCGACTGCTGGTGGCCACACTATGCCTGGCGGTCCAGACGATCTGGGCGCCGCTGGCCTGCAGGTCGCTGACCAGCTGCACATCTTCATGCGCCGCCAGGGGCTGAAAGCCACCCACACGCTCATAGGCATCGGCACATACCCCCAGGTTTGCGCCGTGCACATGCCGATGCCCTTCACACGCCTGGTAGCGGCTCTGGTACAGCTTGCGCAGCGCGGCTGTCTGCCAGGGTTGCCAGTACTCGACATGCACGGTGCCGCAAACCACCTCGGCGCTACAGGCCAACTGCGACAGCAGCCAGTGCGCCGGGACCCGGCTGTCCGCATCGGTGCACGCCAACCACGTGGCGCCCCGCTCGACCATGTGCGCCGCGCCCACGCGACGTGCCATGCCGACATTACCGGCATCCACCTCCAGTATGTGTACGCCGAAACGCCGCGCCACGGCGGCGCTGCCGTCACTGCAGCGGTCCAGTACCACCAGCACTTCCACGTGCAGCCCCGACTGCTGCGCCTGCTGGGCAGCGATCAGCACTGCCCGCAGGCATCGCCCAAGGCGTCGGGCTTCGTTGTGTGCAGGGATGACAACGGCAATCATGGGCACGTCTCGTCGAGATCGACAACGCTTGGCTGGCATGACCAGTACTCCAGCAAGAAGTCCGCCTCCTCATGGCGGAACTGCTGATGCAACGGCAAATGCCGGGTGAACATGCGGTGCACGTCGCGACCGTCCTGCGGGCAACCCGCGATAGGGTGCTTCCAGTGGCAGGCCAGTAACGCGCCGTCGTAGGTAAGGCTGGCCACCGATTGTTCGATCACCTGCAGCCAGTCGGTGGGATCAAGGTAGTAACCCACCTCGCTGAGCACGATCAGGTCAAAGCGGCCGCCCGGCCAGTCCCCCGGTAACCGGGCCCGTTCGACCGAGGCATTGTGCACGTGAGCCAGGCGTTCGCGGGCCAGGCCTACGGCTGTCGGGTCCAGGTCCTGGCACAGCAGTTCGGCGCAACGCTCGGCCAGCAGCGCGCTGAGCTCGCCATTTGCGCAGGCTGGCTCGAACACGCGCTGATAGCACTGGCGTGGCAGGCTGGCCATCACCAGCTCGCGTTTGCGCCTCTCGTACCAGCGGGTGCGAAAGGCCCAAGGGTCTTCATTGGTGGCGTATAGCTCGGCAAAATACTGTGGATCGAGGCTCATGACAGCTCCATTCAAAGAAACACCAGTTCGAAAGGTTGCAGAAGGCAATCCAGCAGGTGCGGCGGTAGCACCGGCGGCTGCTCGCCGTCCGGCTGCAGCTGGCTGACGTGGGCGGCCAAGGCCTTGCGCTTGCGTGCCAGACGGCTTTCATCGAGCTGCACGCGGTGCGCACGGGGCCATGGCAGGCGCGGGTCGTCAGGCTCGGCCCAGTGCCAGGCCCAGACCGGTACCTCAGCCAAGTGCACCCCACGGGTTGCCGCCGCCTGCGCAGCGGCGCGGCCGACGGCCTCGTGATCGCAATGGCCATCACTGCGCCAGGTGGCCATCAGCAGGTCATCGGCGCGCAGTAACTGGGTGAGGTGACGGGTCAGAAACGCTTCTTCGCGCGGCAACTGGCCGTCCTTCAGATGAAGCCTGCGCCAGTCCAGGCGTTCAAGGTCCAGGTCGAGCTGTTGCAGGGCCAGTCGGCTTTCCTGGGGGCGCTGGCGGCGCAATCGATGTTCGGTCCAGTGACTGGAGCCGGGGTGGCTGCCTTCGCCGTCGGTGGCGGAGATCAGCACGAGCTCATCCTCACGCCCCTTGAAGCCTGCCAACAGGCCGCCGGCCATGAGAATCTCGTCATCCGGGTGCGGCGCAATCAATACCAGCCGGCGCCCCGGCGGGCACAGTTGGCGTGAGTCGAGCCAGGTCGCACGCGCCAGGTGCGCGCTTTGCTGCCAGGCTGCCCAAGGCGTGCCACCCGCGGCCTGGATCAGGTTCTGGCTCATAGTTGCCACACCCCGGCTGGCAACTGGGCCAACTGCTGGCCCAGCATCGCCAGATCGCGCTCGGCGTGGCTCTGACGCAGGAACACCGGCAGGTCGGCGCTCAGCCGGGCAAAATGACTGCTGCGACAGAACGGCGTGGCCCCCAAGGCACGCCCGACGTGACTGATAACCTGCTCTACGGCCTGTTCTACCTGGGCGCGGGTGCGGCGAACTTCGAAACTGGCATCCACACCGGGCTGCTGATCGATCCAGGCAGCACATTCACGCAATGACGCACGGGCGCCATGCAACGCAGCATCCACAGCGCCCAGATGCGCATCGGCATGCGGGTCTGGGCGGGGTTTGCGGCAATGTTCACGCAGGTAATCCGCCAGCGCCTCGGCCGCGCCGTACCAGCAGGCGGCGATACCCGCACCGCCTTGCCAGAAGCCAGGGCGCGAGAGGTACTGGCCTGGCGTGCCGATGAGCGTGCCTGGGGTATCGTTGAACGCCACCTCGACACTGGCGGTAGTGGCCATGCCAACGGCTTGCCAGTGCTCGATGTTCAGGCCCTGGCTCGGCTGTGACAGCTCGATTGCCACCAATTGCGGCTGCTCGGCCTCATCCCAGGCAGTAATCAGCGCGCGATCGATCTGCAAGGCACCGGAACACCAGGCCTTGGTGCCACTCAGGCGCACCTGGTCGCCTTCACGCGCAGTGATGTGGACCCGCGCATCGGGCGGCTCTGCCGCCCATACGCCCCAGATGCCGTCGTTGGCGTGGTGCGCTGCGCCGCATTCCGCCAGGATCGCCAAGGCATCGGTATGGCCCTCATAGAGCTTGGCCAGTGCCAGGTCACAGCCGGCCACCCGTGCCAAGGTCTGCCAGCGACGCAAGGTGTTGCCTTGCCCCGGCAACGGTAGCAGGTCGAGGTGATCAGCTTGCAGCGCCTGGATCAGTTGCGGCAATTGGGTATCGAGGTTGAGCGGTAGCTGGCGTTCGCCAAAGGCGCGTAAAAGGCGGTCAAGGGTGGTCAGGTTGAAGTCCTGAACGATGCTCATGGGCGTGGCTCCCGGGTCGTGTCCAATCGCAGGGGCATCATCATTCGAGCCCTAGCTGCTTGCGCATGCGCGCGGTGATCGACTGGCGTACCTTGCCCATGTCGGCCCAAGGGTCGTCGACCTCCGCCAGACGCTCGTGCAGGTTTGTGATGTTCCATTGGTTGGCGGCCTTGATTTGCGCCAGTTCCTCACGCCAGATAGGTACCGATACTGGCAGCCCGTCACGGGCTCGCAGTGAATAGGCGCACGCCGTGGTAGCGCCCTTGCCATTGCGCAGGTAGTCGATGAAGATGCGTCCCACGCGATTTTTCGGCCCCGACACCGCGCTCAGGCGCTCCGGAAACAGCTTGGCCAGGTAATTGACGATGGCGTGGCTGAAGCCCTTGACTTCGTCCCAGCCGGCACGTCGGGTCAAGGGCACAACCACGTGAATACCCTTGCCACCACTGGTTTTCAGGAACACCTTCAGGCCCAGTTCATCCAGCAGGGTGAGGGCCAGTTGGGTCGCCTCCACCATCGCCTTCCAGGGCAGCGCAGGATCAGGGTCCAGGTCGAGGACAAAACGGTCCGGCTTGTCGAAATCCTTGTCCGTGGCGTTCCAGGTGTGCAGTTCCAGCGTATTCATCTGCACCGCGCCCAGCAGCGTGTCCGGGCGATTGATGACCATCGCCGCCTGGCCTGCCTCGGCCTTTTCATAACTGAGTACGTTGGGTATGTGCAGCTGGCCCGCGTTTTTCTGGAAGAACAGCTCGCCACCCAGGCCGTCCGGGGCGCGCACCAATGCCACCGGGCGGTGCTTGAGCTGTGGCAGGATCCACTGGCTGATGCCAGCGTAATACTCGGCGACTTCGCGCTTGGTCACACCCGTGGTGGGGTCGATGACCCGGTCGGGGTGGGTCAGCCGCAGTTCACCCAGGTTCTCAGACGCCTTGGCCTGCTTGTTGCGGTTGGATACAGTTTTTGCGGGCATGGCGCGCTCCAGGTCAATGGCGGTGGCCGCCTTGTCATCGCGCAGGCCGTGGAACACCGAATGCCGCACGATGCCGTCACGGGTCATCTGGGCAAAGGCGACTTCAGCCAACAACTGCGGCCGCAGCCAGTGCACACCACGCGCTTCGGCTCCGGCAGGTGGCGAGGGCAGGGCAGGGCTGGCGATTTCCAAGGGCTTGAGCCGCGTGTGGATGCTGGCCAGTGTCGTGGTGTTGAAGCCGGTACCAACCTTGCCGGCATAGCGCAGCTCGCCACTGTCGTTGTCGTGCAGGGCCAGCAGCAGGGCACCGAAGCCGCTGCGGCTGCCTTTGGGGTCGGTGTAGCCGACGATCACGAATTCCTGGCGTTGCTTGCACTTGAGCTTGATCCAGTCTGGGCTACGGCGGCCGCTGTAAACACTGTCAGCACGCTTGCCGATCAGGCCTTCCAGCTTCAGCCGGCAGGCACTGTCGAGTAGCGATTCGACAGGTTCGTCGAAGTCGGCGGAATACTTGATGAAGTCGGAATGGTTGTGCTCAAGCAGTTGGCGCAACGTATCGCGGCGGTGCTGCAGCGGTAGCTGTCGCAGGTCCTGACCGCCCAGAAATGGCAGGTCGAACAGGTAATAGGTGATGCGTTCGTCGTGCTCGGTATCGAAGGCATTCTGCAACGCCTGGAAGTCAGCCATGCCATTCTCATCAGCCACCACCATTTCGCCATCGAGCCAGGCCGTGTCGATACCGAGCGCGCGCAAGGCGGCAACCTGACGGGGCATCTTGCTGCTCCAGTCATGGCCGTTGCGGGTGAACAGGCGGATGTCCTGGCCGTCGATTCGGGCCAGAATGCGGTAGCCATCGAACTTGACTTCGTAGCGCCAGTCGCCGCTGGGTGGAGAATCCACCAACGTTGCCAGCTGTGGCTGTAGCTGGGCTGGCAAGGGTGCAGCCTGAACTTTGTCGGCGCGTTTACGGCTGCTGCGCGGGGCAGTGGCTTTTTTTGCAGCGGATTTGCGTGGCACCAGCGTGCGCTCGCTGAGCACGCTGTCGGGCAGGGCCTCGACAATGCTGTACTCGGTTTCGCTGCGCGCCTGGGCGTCGTGCGACTTGACCAGCATCCATTGTTCTTTCTTGCCGGCCAGGTGGGTGCGAAACAGGTTCCACACGCCGGCTAGCTTCTCGCCTTGCAGGCGGAAACGCAGCTTGCCTTTGACATAGGCTTCATGGGCATCGCCTTCAGGCTCCCAGATACCGCGGTCCCAGACGATCACATCGCCTGCACCATAGTGGCCTTCAGGGATATGGCCCTCGAAATCGGCGTAGTCCAACGGATGGTCCTCCACATGCACTGCCAAGCGGCGCACCTTGGGGTCCAGCGATGGGCCTTTGGGGATCGCCCAGCTTTTCAGGGTGCCGTCGAGCTCGAGGCGGAAGTCGTAGTGCAGGTGACTGGCGTCGTGTTTCTGGATGCAGAACTGCAGCGCATGAGCCCGCTTGCCACGTTTGCGTTCGCCGCTGGGCTCGGGTGTAGCGTTGAAGTCGCGCTTGCGCGCATATTCCTGCAAGGGCTTGGCCATGGCGGGCTCCGGGCAAATCACAGTCTCTAAGGTGGGAGGTGCCGGCCGAGGCGGTAGTTCAAAAAACTCTGAATCTTCCGTGAGCTGGCGTAGTCGACCGAATGAAGCCACCTGATGGAGAACGCACATGACCCGACCCGATGCACCTAAGCCATACACCCCCACCGAAATCGATGACACTGAGGACCGCATGGGCAGCGTGCATGAACTGGATTTCGATGAACGCCTGGACGAACGCGAAGGGCGTGTGGGCGACGAGCGACCCGCCGCCGAGGTCGCCCGTGAGTTCCCACCCCAGCGCGTGGCACAAAGTGGCATGACCGGCGGCGAAACGCTGAGTGACAGCCTGCATGAGGACAATGTCACCTATGACGATTTGAGCCCGGACACCCTGCTGGACGAAACCGGCGCACGCGCCCCCCACGAGCCGGGCGGCAGTGACGGCCCGGCAGACCAGCATTTGCGCCAGGTGGATGCCGATGAGATTGGTGGCGGCATTGGCCTGGACGAGGCCGAATTGGCCCGATCCGCACCGCTGGATGGGGTGCCCTGGACCGATGAAGTGATTGACGACGAGGAGAGCAAGCCATGAACGATCAACGCTGCGCGTGTACGCACTGTTCCTGCACGGTGGATGCCAATGCCTTGCAGCGCGACGGCAAGGCCTATTGCTGCGAGGCCTGCGCCAGCGGCCACCGCAAGGGTGAGCCATGCCGGATGCAGGACTGCCATTGTGGTGAAAAGCCTGGCGAGAGCGCGGTAGACAATGCGCTGGATGAAACCTTTCCAGCGAGTGATCCGATCTCGCCCTGAAGCAGATAGGCGGGGTGCCCTTGCAGGCGATCGCCCCGCCCTTTGATCTTATTCTGGGAGCGGGCTTGCGCTGGCTCCCAGCCTTTTGTACTAGTGGGTCTGCCAGACCCCGTTATTTCGCTCACAGTCGCTACGGGCCTGGCCGAGGCTCGGGGTGTCGTAATAGTAAGTGATCACCCGCGCATCCTTGGGTAACGCCGGCTTCTCGCCACCGATTGCCTTGGGATTGGCCAATGCCTCTGGGGTCAGGGGAGCGATGCAGCTGCCGACACTCCCATCGGCACACCGCGCTACTTTGCTCTTTTCGCTATTGAGCATGTCCTTGCTTTCGTTGCTGCATGACCAGTTGATCGCTTCGGCGGGCATGTTGCTGTAGCTGTAACAGGTGTGCCGCTCCACCGGCGTCACAGCGTCGCTGGAGGAGCGAGTCAGCACATTGCAAGCTTCGGCCCAGGCCTGGCCGCTGGCCAGGCTGGCAACCATCATCATCAAGGCAGGAACACGCATTTTCCACCTCCAGGGCACAAGACCCTCGTCAGGTCTGAGCAGGCTTGTCGCGCCGGCGCATGGCTTTGGCGCGCTTTTCCAGGATCAGGTAGGTCACCACTGCCAACAGCAGCGGAATCAGGTAGTACAACGTGCGGTAGCCGAGCAGGGCAGCCACCAGCGTGCCCTGGGCCATCTGCCCATGCAGCAGGGCCAGAAACACCGCTTCCAGCACGCCCAGCCCCGCAGGGATATGCGCCACCACACCGGCCACGCAACTGATCAGCAGGATGCCGAGAATCGATGGGTAGAACGCTTCGCCCGGCAGCAGCCAGAAGATCAGCAGCGCCATCAGTGCCCAGTTGCTGGCACCCAGCGCCACCTGGCACAGCGCCAGACGCAGCGAGGGCAGCGTCACTTCGTGGTCGCGCCAGCACCAGGTGCGCTTCTTGGCGAAACCACAGGCCAGCAGGTAGCCGCCCGCAATCGCCAGCAACAGCAGGCCGATCAGGCGCAGGCCTGTAGTGCCCACCGCCCAGTTACCGGGCATCTCCACCAGGCCCAGGGCGAATACGGTGCCGGCCAGCAGCATATAGCCCATCCAGTTGGTCAACAGCCCCAAGGTGAGGATGCGTGTAATGGTCGCGGTATCCAGGCCCAGCCGGCCATAAAGGCGGTAGCGCAAGGCAACCCCGCCTACCCAGGTCGTGAAATTGAGGTTGAACGCGTAGCACACGAACGCGACGGGCAATACCTGCCGGGCAGGTAGCGTGTGGCCGGTGTAAGCCCGGGCCAACAGGTCGTAACTGGCAAACGCGAGGTAGCTGCTCAACGCGATCGCCAAGCCGATGGCAAGGGTGCCAGGCTTGTAGGCCAGCAAAGACTGGCGCACTTCGTTCCAGTCCAGGTTGCGCGCCAGCAGGTACAACAGCACAGGGATCAGGATCAGAAACGCGAGTGTGAGCAGACGTTTGCCCCACGTTTGCCAGCTTTTGCGCGCCATCAGGAGTTGCCCTCGTGCAAGTTGCCATGAGGTTCGGCTTCCGGCTGCACCGAGCGCAAACGCTGCCGGTGCGCTGGGAACCAGCCCGCAATGCGCGGGAAGTGGCGGATCACGTGGAAGCACACGAAGATCAACGGTGCTCGCCACCAGTAGCCGCGAATCATGCGCTCCAAGGTGACCGGTTTGCATTGCTCGCTGGCCAGTGCCTGCAGATGCTGGTGCAGTTGCTGGTTGAAGGCCCGATCACGAATGAACAGGTTGGCCTCCAGGTTGAACGACAGGCTGAGGGGGTCGAGGTTGCTGGAGCCGACGGTGGCCCATTGGTCGTCCACCAGTGCCACCTTGCCGTGCAACGGCCGCTGGCAGTACTCATGGATCTTCACCCCGTCGCGCAGCAGGTAGTTGTACAGCAGGCGCGACAATGCGCGTACCCAGCGCATGTCGGGTTGGCCCTGCAAGATCAACTGAACCTCTACGCCACGCCGGGCCGCATTGCGCAGCTCGCGCATCAATCGGTAGCCTGGGAAGAAGTAGGCGTTGGCGACGACAATGCGTTGCCTGGCTTTACGAAACGCCTGAAGGTAGTGCGCCTCGATATCAGTGCTGCGCATGCCGTTGTCGCGCTCGATCAATACAGCACTGCTGCTTCCGGCGGGCTCGGTAACCGGGCGTACCGCACTGGGTGGCTGCAGAACAGGAGACATCAGGCGCTTACTGGCTGCATGTACCTGCGCCACTACCGGCCCAGTGACCTCCACGGCATAGTCCTGCTTGGCCATGGCACCAAAGTCGCCTAAATGGTCGGCGCTGTAGTTAATACCGCCGATGAAAGCCCGTTCACCATCAACCACCACGATCTTGCGGTGCAAACGGCGAAACAGGTTGGTGCGCATGCCCAACAAGCGCGGCTGCGGATCGAACGCATGAAAGCTTACACCCGCGTCGGTCATCGCTGAAATGAACTCAGCCGGCAGCTCGGCTGTGCCGTAGCCATCCGCCGCCACTTCCACGCGTACACCGCGCCGGGCCGCCTCGATCAACACCTGCTGCAATTGCTTGCCCACCTTGTCGTCGAAGATGATAAAGGTTTCCAGCAATATTTCTTCCCGCGCCTGGGCCATGGCCTCGAATACGCGGGGGTAGTACTGCTCGCCATTGATCAGCAACTGCACGCCATTGCCGTCTACCCAGGGTCGGTTCACAGGTTGATCTCCGCAGCCAGTGGTACGTGGTCGGACAGATGCGACCACGGGTATTTGGACAACACCTGGGCAGCGCCCGGCACCGCGTTTCGCAAGTAGATGCGGTCCAGGCGCAACAACGGCAGGCGCGCGGGAAAACTGCGCGCCGGAGTGCCGAAGACTTCTGTCAGGTGTTCGCTGAGCACCGCGTCCGCCTTCAACCGCCAGTCGTTGAAATCGCCGGCGATGATGACCGGCGCGTTGGGCGGCAGGCTGGCCAGCAGGTCCAGCATCAGCTTCACCTGGCGCTGCCGGTGTGCTTCGCGCAGGCCCAGGTGTACGCATACCGCATGCACCTCGTCATGGCCCGGCACCTCCAGCTGGCAATGCAGCAGGCCACGTTGTTCATTGCCCTGCACCGACACATCCAGGTTGTTGAAGCGGCTGATGGGGAATTTCGACAACAGCGCGTTGCCGTGGTCGCCATGGGGATACACCGCATTGCGGCCATAGGCGAACTGCGGCCACATGCTGTCGGCCAGAAACTCGTACTGCGGTGTTTCGGGCCAGGCAGGGTGGCGCAAGGCGTGCTGCTGGTGACTGCCGTGCACCTCTTGCAAGAACACCAGGTCGGCGCCGGTGGCACGAACAGCCTCGCGCAACTCGGGCAAGATGAAGCGACGGTTGAAGAAGGTGAAGCCTTTGTGCACGTTCAGCGTCAACACATTGAGCCGGCGTACAGCGGTCACCTTGTCGATGATGCAGCGTGGGGCGGGCAGGGTCCTGTTCACAAGGCCACCTCCGGCACCACGCCTGGCTCGGTCATCAACTCATGGTCCAACGACAGCTTTTGCAGCAAGCGCCTGGCGTCGTATGGCGCGTGAACCTTCTGGTCGTTGTCGAAATAGCAGTACACATCCCGTGCGGCACGCCGAGGCGGCGGCCCCGGCACGACCAGGCGGGCATCGTCCGCCTGGTTACCTTCGCTCCATAGCTGGATACGCTGCTTCCAACGCCGCAGCGCGCGTGCGGTATATCCGCTGCTGTACAGCTCCACATCCCCGTGCAGGCGCATGTAGACGAAGTCGGCGGTCACGTCTTCGACACAGGGCCATTTACCGGCGCTGTCGGCGACTACCAGCGCTACGCGATGCTTGCGTAAGAGCTTGATGAAGGCTTCGCAAAGGAAACTCTCGTGGCGGATTTCCACGGCGTGACGCAAGCGAGCATTGCCCTTGATGGCAAGGCTGCCATTACCCTTCAGGCGCTCGGCGCAGCCTTGGGCGCGTTCAAGGGCCGCTTTGCGGGTGTGTGGCAGCAGCGCCAGAAACCGGGCAAAACGGTCTTCATCGAACTTCATGTTGGGGGGGAACTGCCACAGGAACGGCCCGAGCTTTTCGCCCAACAGCAGCGGCCCGGAGGCGAAAAAATTAGCCACTGGCTCTTCGATGTCCTTCAGCCGCCGGACATGGGTGATATAGCGCGGCCCCTTGACCGCGAACACGAAGCCGTCCGGCGTTTCTTCACGCCAGCCCAGATACCGCTGGGGCGTTTGCAGGCTGTAGAACGAGCCATTGATCTCGATGCTGTTCACCGCCCGTGAAGCGAATGCCAGTTCATCGTCCTGCTTCAGGCCTTTGGGGTAGAAGTCCTTGCGCCAGGGGCCATAGCGCCACCCGGAGATACCGATGCGAATATCGCTCACGCTGCCGTCCTCACTGCCGGTTCCTTGTTCGGTCGCTCTGAAAATGCGACCGGCAAAGGCCGGCGAGGGTTCACAACGCTTGACCAACGGAAATGCTGACGCCGAGTTGAACTTTGCGGCAGCTGGCGTCTCCACCGCATACCCGTTTCATGGAAGGGTGCCAGGATGACATTGGAGCGTTTCTCCCGTTGCCAGATGGCCGGGCTGGGCGACGATGTGCAAAAGCACAAGCAATGACCTGCCACCCGCGGAGGCAAGCATGGCCAGACATATCATCCACTTCACCGGGCCGATCAATTCGTCTACCTGCGGCAACCTGATCACGACCTGCTCACGGGCATTGCAACAGGGTGCCGAGCTTCTGCAACTGAACATCGCCACCATGGGCGGCGAATGCAGCTATGGCTTTACCCTGTACAACTTTCTGCGGGGGTTACCCGTGGAGGTGCATACCCACAACCTGGGTACGGTGGAATCCATGGGCAATATCCTCTTCCTTGCCGGAGAGCGACGCACGGCTTGCAGTTTCAGCAAGTTTCTTTTCCACCCGTTTCATTGGACCTTGCATGGTTCGGTGGACCATTCGCGGATGTCCGAGTATGCGATGAGCCTGGATTACGACCTTCGCCTGTATGCGCAGATCGTGGCCGAGCGCACGAAAGGCGCGGCCGAGGTCCTGGATGTACCGCGCTATCTAATGGCTTATCCAAGGATACTGGCGCCGCGGGAGGCGCTGGAAAACGGAATGATCCATGCAATCGACGAGATGCCGATCGCGTCAGATGCCGTTCAGTGGAGTGTGCACGCCTAGCTTACCGAACGGACGCCGCCGTGCCCGCGTCACAAGCCAGCAAGGAGCGGATCAGGGCCTTGATCTCGCCCTTCACCACAGCCACCTGATCCAGGTGTGCAAAGCGGCAGTCGGCAATTTCGTGCCGGGCCTTGGGCTGCGGTGCTTCGGCAAACTCCGCTGCAAACACGTAATGCACACGCTCTGACGTTTCGTGGCGCATCAACAACACCAGCGATTCAGCCTGTAGCCCAGTCTCTTCCAGCAACTCCCGCTGCGCGGCCTGCATCGGCGTCTCGCCGGGTTCGATCTTGCCGCCTGGAAGGGTCCAGGGCGCCTTCGGCTTTCTCACCCACAACCACTTGTGGCGCTGCTTGCCATGCCGGCAAATGATGGTGGCGCGATGCTTGACTGGTTTCATTCCGGCTCCTGGGCGATTCCTTTATTGCATGAAGTTTCGGCCCTGGCTGGCAATAAACGTTGCGTTGAAGCTGACGAACGGTCACTTCCATTACGCAAACAGCCTGCCTGCATGTTTTTAGTGCCACCGGTCAGCTGACTGTAAAACCATTGAGCACAGCGACCGATCGGGGGCTCGGAAGCTAGGCATGGCATCGATTCATGCGATCAGCCAATCCATCGCAAGGAGAAACGACATGGCGCAGGACCAAGAGCGAACCCGCCAGCGCGGCGGCACCAAGGAAACCAACCCAGGTAACTTTGCCA
The DNA here is from genome assembly GCF_043106005.1 of Pseudomonas sp. GLN_2. Taxonomy (NCBI): domain Bacteria; kingdom Pseudomonadati; phylum Pseudomonadota; class Gammaproteobacteria; order Pseudomonadales; family Pseudomonadaceae; genus Pseudomonas; species Pseudomonas sp. GLN_2. The sequence continues at coordinate 142,375 of NZ_JBICMC010000077.1, forward strand.
ATGACCGCGAGAGGGCATCGCGCGCTGGCCACAAGGGTGGCCAGGCATCTGGCGGCAACTTTGCCAACGACCGCCAACGGGCATCGGAAGCCGGACGCAAGGGGGGGCGCAACAGCCACGGCGCAGGCCGCAGCCAGTGAGAGGGAGCTTTCGCTGAACGCCAGCTCCCCATAGGTGCCCAGCAGCGATTTCGGGGTAACCGCCCCGGAATCGCGCCATGACATTTTGTTGGACAAAATTTTGAATCTTCTGGCCACCGCCCGATCAATCAAAATGTCATCCATGGAGAAGAGGAGGCCCCCTGCGATGCCTAGTCCACAGCTGTACATAATCGATTACAAACTGCATGACCAGCCGCGCAGTTTCATCATTCGCCTGGAACGCCTGGACAATGCCGAGGCTTGGCATTGGGCAAGTTGTGATGCGGGCATCGGCATCATTCCCAAGTTCGGTCGCGAGAAAATCAGGAAGGTCAGTCGGCCGATGGCCGAGCGTTACGGCATTACCGCCGTGAGCTGGCGGATTTCGGGAAGCAAACCCAACCAGTCGGTGGGCGATCCGGCGGCGATGGTTTAATAGCTCGCCTGCAACCGGTAAAAGAAACTGCAGGAACGGACGTGCCCGCTCCTGCAGGATACGCTGATACTCACCGTATCAGGCACCAGACTCAGGGTCGCTGGCCGGGACGCCGGGCCGGTTTTCCTCATCATCAGTCACATTGGGGTCGGTATCCGGGTCGTCTGTCCGATCATTGCGTCGATCCGGCTCCAGCTCCGGCCAGTCATCTTCAACATTGCCGCCACCCATTCGCAGTAGGGAATCCATTGCGCAGTCCTCGTTGATGGTCCTCATGAATTGAGAGCTACAGGAGTACGCCAGAGGTTCACTGAGCATTGGCAGTCGCTGACCAACGGTTTAGATGCCTGCATGCTTCACTGCAGCCACGTACGTGTACTGATCCCAAGTGCCTTGAACCGCTACCGACCTCTTCGCGGGTGAACCCGCTCCCACAAGGGCGCTATGCCGGTCAGAGGCGGCGTGCCCGATAGGAGGCCAGTAGCTTCAACCCATCATGCTGGCTGTTTCAGCACCAAGGTCAGGATGTCATAGCTGGCCACTAGCTCACCCAGCTGATTGGTCACCTCCACATCCCACGCCACCACCCCCTGCGGCTGCCCCAGCGGGCTGGTCTTGCCCTGGTCGATCTTGCGCTTGCAGGTCAGCCGCGCCTGGATGGTATCGCCAATCCCCACCGGGTTGATGAACCGCAGGGTATCCAGCCCATAGTTGGCCAGCACCGGTCCGGCACCGGGCGACACGAACAGCCCGGCCGCTGCCGACAGTACGAAGTAACCGTGAGCAATGCGTTTACCAAACTGCGACGCCTTGGCGGCGATTTCGTCGAAGTGCATGTAGAAATGGTCGCCTGACAGGCAGCCGAAATTGACCAGGTCAGCTTCTGTCACGGTGCGGCGATGGGTGAGCAGCGACTCGCCGATACGCAGCTGCTCGAAGTAGCGACGGAACGGATGCACGTCGGTTTCGATCACGTCGCCGCCGCGCACGTACTCGCCGGTGACCGCCGTGAGCATGCTCGGCGAGCCTTGCACGGCGGCGCGCTGCAGGTAGTGCTTGACCGCACGCAGGCCACCCAGCTCTTCACCACCACCGGCGCGGCCCGGGCCACCGTGCTTGAGCTGCGGCAGCGGCGAGCCGTGCCCAGTGGACTCCTTGGCAGCCTGGCTATCGAGCACCAGCAGTCGGCCATGCCAGGCAGCAGCCACCGGGATAGCCTTGGCGGCCACGCTGCGGTCGGCGGTGACCAGGGTCGCCACCAGGCTGCCTTTGCCACGGGCAGCCAGTGCCAAGGCTTCGTCGAGGTCGTCATAGGCCATCAGCGTACTGACCGGGCCGAACGCTTCGATATCGTGGGCGCCGCCCTCGGCATGTGGGTCGCGGGCCTGCAACAAGGTTGGCGCAAAGAACGCGCCTTCAGCCACGCCTTCGCCACGCGGGGCAAAGCCATCGCTGGCGCCGAACAGCTGATCACAAGTCTGCAGCAGGCTGCGCACCCGCTCGCCGACATCGCGCTGCTGGTCATGGGAGGCCAGGGCCCCCATGCGCACACCTTCCAGGGACGGGTCGCCAACCACGACCTTGCTCAAGCGTTCGCGCAGGCGGGTGGCGACGGCATCCAGGTGCCTGGCCGGGACGATCGCACGGCGGATGGCGGTGCACTTCTGCCCGGCTTTAGTGGTCATTTCACGCACCACTTCCTTGATGTACAGGTCAAACTCTTCGCTGTCCGGACTCACGTCCGGGCCGAGGATGGCGCAGTTGAGCGAGTCGGCCTCGGCGGTGAACGGCACTGAGTTGCGAATCAGGTTGGGCGTCACACGCAGTTTCGCGGCAGTGTCGGCGGAGCCGGTGAAGGTCACCACGTCCTGCCCCTGCAGGCGGTCGAGCAGGTCGCCGGTGCTGCCGATAACAAGCTGCAGGCTGCCTTCGGGCAGCAGGCCGGAGGCATTCATCAGGCGTACCACGGCCTCGGTCAAATAGCTGGTCGAGGTCGCTGGCTTGACGATGCAGGGCATACCGGCCAGGAACGTCGGGGCAAACTTTTCCAGCATGCCCCAGATGGGGAAGTTGAACGCGTTGATGTGCACCGCAACGCCTGCCCGTGGCACCAGGATGTGACTACCGGCGAAATGGCCTTGTTTGCCCAAGGGTATGGCAGGCCCTTCGTGCACCAGGTTACCCGACGGCAGCTCGCGGCTGCCGATGCCGGCATAGGAGAACAGCGTGGCGTTGCCGCCTTCGATATCGATCCAGCTGTCGGCCCGGGTGGCGCCGCTGTGGTGCGACAGGGCGTAGAGCTGCTCCTTGTGGTCGGCCAGGTACAGGGCCAGGGCTTTGAGGCGCTGGGCACGTTGTTGGAAATCCATGCCCATCAGCGAGGCAAGACCGCGTGCACGCGCGTAGTCCACAGCTTCGGCGAAGTCCGGGCGCTCTTCATGGCTGTAGGCCAGTACGTGACCGTCGAGGGCGCTGCGCAGGGCCTGGGCGCCGTGCTGGCCTAGCCAACGGCCGGCGATGAAACTTTGCAGAGTAGGGGCGGCAGACATGCTGTTCTCCATGCTGTTCAAAATGTGAGAGGCGCTGTTACCACAGCGCCAGGGTGTAGCCGATGATCAGGCGGTTTTCGTCCACGGCGTTGGTCAGGCCGTTGCCGGAGCGGAAGGTGACATTGCGCCAGCGCAGGCTGACGTCCTTGAACGGGCCACTCTGGATGACATACGTGATGTCGGTGTCGCGCTCGCGCTCGCGGCCATTGGTCACGGTGGCAGTTTCCGCGTGGCGACCGTCGGTGTAGCGGGTCATGAAGCTCAGGCCGGGGATGCCCATGGCAACGAAGTCGTAGTCGTAGCGCACTTGCCAAGCGTCCAGCCCGGCGCGGGTGAAGGTGTTGTAGGTGACCAGGTTGACGGTGAACGGGTCGCCGCCGTTGACGAACGGGAAGGCGCTGTCACCGGACATCTGCTGCCAGGTGGCGGTGAGCTTGTGCGCCCGCACGCCCAGGGTGAACATGGCGTTGAAGTTACGGTTGTCGATGTTGCCGGCACGCTCGGCACCGTCGTTGCGGCTGTCGAAGTAGCGCAGGTCACTGCGCAGGCTCAGTCCTTCTGCCAGTGGGCGGGTGTCGATCAGACCGACGAACTGCTGACGGTAGATGTCCTGGAGCTTGGCGTAGTAATAGCTGACCGTGGTTTGCGGGGTGATGGCGTAGCTGCCACCGCCAAAGTCCAGGTGGTCACTGCTGGCAGCGCCATAGCCGATGTCGTCGCGGCCAGACGAATCCCGCAGGTTGGCCTTGGTCAGGCGTCCGGCATTGAAGGTGAGGCCATCGAGGTCCTGACTGGTGAGCAGGCCACCCTGGAAGGTGGATGCCAGCAGGCGGGTGTCGTTGTACACCACCACCGGCAGGATCGGCTGCAAGGTGCCCACCCGCAAGGTGCTCTTGGACACGCGTACCTTGCCGGTCAGGCCTAGCTCGCTGTAGTCATCGACCGGTTCGTGGCTGTTCGGGCCAAAAGGCAGCAGGCCGGTATTGCGACGGTCGCGGCTGGAATCGAGCTTGATGCCCAACTGGCCCAGCGCGTCCACGCCAAAGCCGACCGGGCCCTCGGTAAAGCCCGACTCCAGCCTGGCGGTAAAGCCTTGGCCCCATTCCTCGGCCTTGGCCTGCGGGGCGTTACTCTGGCGAAAATCACGGTTGATGTAGTGGTTGCGCAGCTCCAGGCGTGCATGGCTGTCGCCGATGAAGTCGGCCAGCGCGGGCATCGGCAGGGCGAAGGTGGCCAGCCAGGCGGCTGACAGGAAGTGTGTGCGGTTCATTGTTGTTGTTTTACCCGACATGTCTGTTCGTCCTTGAAGTCAGTGTTTGCTGGCGCCAGCCGCACCGATACCGGTCATGGAGCGGATGAACTGGCCCAGGTAGCGACCACGCTCTTCAACGGCACGTTCGGAGGTGTCGGTAACCGAGAACACCCAGGCACTGAGGAAGGCCAGGCTCATGGAGAACAGCGCAGGGTTGCTGTAGGGGAACAGCGCCGTTTCGTTGTGCAGTACGTTGACCCACACCGCCGGGCCCAGCACTACCAACAGCACCGCCGAGACCAGCCCGGCCATGCTGCCGCACACCGCGCCACGGGTGGTCAGGCCTTTCCAGAACATGGAAAGGAGCAGCACCGGGAAGTTGACCGAAGCGGCCACCGCCAGCACCAGGCCGGAAAGGAAGGCAATGTTCTGCGACTCGAACATCAGGCCCAGGATCACCGCCAGCAGGCCGATGAGCAACGTGGCAATGCGTGACACGCGCATTTCCTCTTGCTCGGTAGCCCTGCCTTTGCGCATTACGCAGGCATACAGGTCGTGGGACACGGCCGATGCCCCGGACAGCGCCAGGCCGGCGACCACAGCCAGAATGGTGGCGAAGGCGACGGCAGAGATGAAGCCCAGGAACAGGTTGCCACCCACGGCCTGGGCCAGGTGCACGGCGACCATGTTGCCGCCACCGATGATGGCGCCGGTGGCGTCGCGGTAGGACGGCTCGGTGCCGACCATGACGATGGCGCCAAAGCCGACAACGATCAGCAGCAGGTAGAAGTAACCAATGAAACCGGTGGCATAGAACACGCTCTTGCGTGCTTCCTTGGCATCACTGACAGTGAAAAAGCGCATCAGGATATGCGGCAGGCCAGCGGTGCCGAACATCATGCCCAAACCGAGGGAAATGGCGTCCACCGGGTTGGACAACAAGCCGCCTGGGGCCATGATCGCCTGGCCCTTGGCATGCACGGCCACCGCACTGGCAAACATGGCCTCGGTGCTGAAGCCGAAGTGCTTGAGCACCATGAAGGCCATGAAACTGGTGCCAGAGAGCAGCATTACCGCCTTGATGATCTGCACCCAGGTGGTGGCGAGCATGCCACCGAAGGTGACATAGGCAACCATCAGCACACCGACCAGCATGACCGCGTAGAGGTAGCTGATGCCGAACAGCAGCTCGATCAGCTTGCCGGCGCCGACCATTTGCGCCACCAGGTACATCAGCGCCACCACCAGGGTGCCGAAAGCCGAGGTCAAGCGCACCGGGGTTTGCGCCAGCCGGTAGCTGACCACGTCGGCGAAGGTGTACTTGCCCAGGTTGCGCAGGCGCTCTGCAATCAGGAACAGGATGATCGGCCAGCCCGCCAGGACACCAAGGGCATACAACAGGCCGTCGTAGCCGTTCATGAACATCATCGCGGAAATGCCCAGGAACGAAGCGGCACTGATCATGTCCCCAGCGATCGCCAGGCCGTTCTGCATGCCGGTCAAGCCGCCGCCGGCGGTGTAGAAGTCGCTGGCCGAGCGGGTGCGCAAGGCAGCCCAGCGGGTGACCAGCAGGGTGAAGCAGACAAACACCATGAACATCGAAATGGCGGTCCAGTTCATTGTGCGCACTCCTGCTTGACCTTGTCGTTGAGCGGGTCGAGCACGTTGTTGGCGCGGTGCACATAGATGCCGGTCAGGGCAAAGGACAGCAGCACCATCAACACGCCCACCAGCATGCCGACCGTGGTCACGCCCCCGCTGAGGGACTGGCCAAGGGTGCTGGGCGAAAACGCAACCAGCAGGACGAAGCCGTAGTAGACCACCAGCATGGCCAGGGTCAGGCTGCCGTTGAGGCGGCGCTTGCGCCGCACCAGGTGCTGGAAGTCGGGGTGGTTGGCAATGCTTTCTATGCGTTCGGGTGTCATGGCAAGCGATCTCTTGGTTTTGTAATTGTTGTGTTGAGGTCACGCGGGGTATTGCGTTGTTGCTTAGGCCCTCTTCGCAGGTAAGGATGCTGCCCCAAGGCCCTGTAGGAGCGGGTTTACCCGCGAAGCAGTCGACTCGGTCTACAACTGGTCGAAGTCCAGCACCACCTTGTCGCTCACCGGGTAGGTCTGGCACGACAGCACATACCCGGCCGCCACTTCGTAGTCTTCGAGGGCATGGTTGCTGTCCATCTCCACTTCGCCCTCGATCACCCGGCACTTGCAGGTGGAGCACACGCCGGCCTTGCACGAGTAGGGCAGCTCAGCGCCAATGGCGTTGCCGGCGTCCAGCACGTTCTGGGTGTTGCGCGGCAGGTCGAAAGCAAGGGCGCGGCCGTCGCTGATCACGGTGATGTGGCTAAGCGCCGAATCCACCTGGCGTGCCGCCTCACGGGCTTCGCGGCGGGCCTCGCTGCCGGCGGCGGCGAACAGCTCGAAGTGGATGCGTTCCTTGGACATGCCGTTGGCCTGCAGGCTGTCACGCACGGTCTCGGTCATCGCCTGCGGGCCGCAGATGAACGCCGCGTCCAGGCCGGCAACGTCCAGCCAGCGCGAAAACAGCTGGCCGCATTTGTCGGCGTCGATGCGGCCGTTGTACAGGTCAACATCCTGCTGTTCGCGGCTGAACACGAAAATCAGGTTCAAGCGGTCGAGGTAACGGTTTTTCAGGTCTTCGAGCTTGTCGCGGAACAGCGCCCCCGAACTGGAGCGGTTGCCGTACAGCAAGGTGAAACGGCTGTGCGGCTCGCTGGCCAGCGTAGTGGCGATGATCGACAGTATCGGGGTGATGCCGCTGCCGGCGGCCACCCCCAGATAGTTGCCCTGGCGAGCCGGGTCCAGCGGCACGAAGAAGCTGCCCGATGGCGGCATTACTTCCAGCTGCTGGCCTTCCTTGAGCACTTCATTGGCAAACGCCGAGAAGCGCCCGCCCGGGACGCGCTTGACGGCCACGCGCAGTTCGCCGTCCTGTACGGCGCTGCAGATGGAGTAGGAGCGGCGGACTTCTTCGTTATCCAGCTGGGTGCGCATGACCAGGTACTGGCCCTGAGTGAAGCGGAACTGGTCCTGCAGGTGCTCGGGCACATCGAAGGCAATCGATACCGCATCACGGGTCTCATTGCGCACTTGCTTGATGGTCAGGCTGTGAAACTGGCTCATGATGGTCTCCACGGCTCAAATGCATTTGAAATAGTCGAATGGCTCCAGGCACTCGCGGCAGCGGTACAGCGCCTTGCAGGCCGTGGAGCCGAACTGGCTGAGCAATTCGGTATGGGCGCTGCCGCATTGCGGGCAGCACACCTGGGGGGCTTCGCCGAGCAGGCTGCGCTTGCTGGCACTGCCTTGCGGCGGCGCAATGCCATAAGCGCGCAGGCGCTCGCGGCCCAGTTCGCTGATCCAGTCAGTGCTCCAGGCCGGGGTCAGCCGGCGCTCCAGCTCTGGCGCGGTGAAACCGGCCTGTTCCAGCGCCTGGCGGATATCCCCTTCGATGACTTCGGTGGCCGGGCAGCCAGAGTAGGTCGGGGTGACCACTAGGTGCAGGTGGCCGGCGCGCCAATCGACATCGCGCACGATCCCCAGGTCGACCACGCTGACCACCGGCACTTCAGGGTCCATGACCTGGCCCAATACCGCCCAGGCGCGAGCCAGGTCGTCGCCTTGCTGTGCCCGCGCGCCGCGGTCGCCGGCAATCAGTTCACCAGGTTGCATCGGGGTAGGCCCTTGGCAGGAACTGCATTTCGGCCAGCAGCAGGCCCAGATGTTCGGTGTGCAGGCCTTTGCGGCCATCCAGGTAGAAGTGGCTGGCGGCCTTGGGCAGCGGCAGTTCGACCGAAGCAAACGTCGCGGTGACCTGCTTCAGCCAGGTGGCGCCGACGGTAGCTGGATCGGCGCCGATACCGCATTCGGCCAGACGGACTTCGTTGTCGCTGCCAGCGGTGAGCTCAACGGTGAAGCGCCACAGTGTCGGGATAGCGGCAAGCATGCGCTGGCGGCTGGCATCGGTACCACCGCCCAGACGTTGTACCCATTCGCTGGACCGGCGCAGGTGGTAGGTGACTTCCTTCAGGGCCTTGGCGGCAATACCGGCGATTCGCGCGTCGCTGGACTCGACCAGCTCCTGCAGCACGGCGAAGTGCCACGCGTCGTAAAGGAACTGCTTGGTCATGGTCACGGCAAAATCACCGTTGGGTTGCTCAACCAGCAGCAGGTTGCGGTAGGCGCGCTCGTCACGGCGGAACGCCAGGGCATCGGCATCACGGCCATCGTCGAGCAGCTCGGCGGCATACTCCAGCCAGTTGCGGGCCTGACCGACCAGATCGAGACCGACGTTCATCAGGGCCAGCTCTTCCTCGATGGCCGGGGCGCGGCCACACCATTCACAGAGGCGCTGGCCCTGGACCAGGGCGCTGTCGCCGAGCAACAGCAGATAGGGGATAAGGGCTTCTTTATGCATGGCCCACCTCACATGTGTCCGACTTCGTCGGGCAGCTCGTAGAAGCTGGCATGGCGATAGACCTTGTCGTCCGAGGGGGCGAACAGCGGGTCTTTCTCGTCGGGGGAGGAGGCGGTGATCAGCGCCGACGGCACCACCCACAGGCTCACACCTTCGCTACGGCGGGTGTAGAGCTCGCGGGCGTTCTCGATGGCCATGGCGGCATCGGCGGCGTGCACGCTGCCGACATGCTTGTGGTTAAGGCCGTGCTTGCTGCGCACGAACACTTCGTAGAGGGTCCAGACAGACATTTTCGATCTCCGCATCAATCGCCGCTCAGGCGGCGTTCTTGTTCTGTTGCTTGCGCGCATAGGCCACAGCGGCCTCGCGTACCCAGGCGCCATCCTCGATGGCCTTGCGCCGGGTGGCGACACGTTCCAGGTTGCACGGGCCATTGCCCTTGATCACTTCGTAGAACTCGTCCCACTGGATTTCGCCAAAGTCGTAGTGGCCGCGCTCGGCGTTCCACTTCAGCTCAGGGTCAGGCGCAGTGCAGCCAAGCAGTTCCAGCTGCGGCACGGTCTGGTCGATAAAGCGCTGGCGCAGTTCGTCGTTGGTCTGGCGCTTGATCTTCCAGGCCATCGACTGGGCGCTGTTGGGCGAGTGTTCATCGCTCGGGCCGAACATCATCAGCGCCGGCCACCACAGGCGGTTGATGGCGTCCTGAACCATGTCGCGCTGGGCTTGGGTGCCCTGACGCATCATGGTCAGGAGCATTTCGTAGCCCTGGCGCTGGTGGAAGCTCTCTTCCTTGCAGATACGGATCATCGCGCGGGAGTAGGGGCCGTAAGAGGTGCGCTGCAGCACCACCTGATTGACGATGGCGGCGCCATCCACCAGCCAGCCCACAGCGCCCATGTCGGCCCAGCTGAGGGTGGGGTAGTTGAAGATGCTCGAGTACTTGGCCTTGCCGCTGTGCAGTTTGTCGATCTCTTCGTCGCGGTCAGCCCCCAGGGTTTCCATGGCGCTGTACAGGTACAGGCCGTGACCGGCTTCGTCCTGAATCTTGGCCATCAGCTGCAGTTTGCGCTTGAGGCTGGGGGCACGGGTGACCCAGTTGCCTTCGGGCAGCATGCCGACGATTTCCGAGTGGGCGTGCTGGGAGATCTGCCGGATGAGGGTCTGGCGGTAGGCCTCGGGCATCCAGTTCTTGGCTTCGATCTTGATTTCGGCGTCGATCTTTTCCTGGAAGTTGCGTTCCTCGGGGGACATTTCTTCCAGCGTCTTGACGCGCTTGACGCCGGTTTCCACTAACTGTGCGTACATGTGCTGCGACTCCTGCTAAGGCATGAGTCATTTGTAAGCGATACAAAACACAACGTCAAACACATTTATGTGTATCAAGTAAGATTTGTGTATCGCATTGCCGGCCAAGGGGCTGTTGCAGCCCACTCTCGGCACAAGGCTGCGCCTGCATCAGCGCGTGCCAGAGGGAACGCAGGCAAAAAAAAGGCCCCGGGCAATGCCGGGGCCGAAATGGCAGCCGATTGGGTCAGCTGGCCAACCGTTTGTCGAACACATGGCACGCCTTGCCCTCGGAGCGCTTGAGCGTGCCGCAGGGTTGCAGGTGCACCTGGGTGCTGATGCCGATGTAAGTCTTGATCTGTTTGGTCAACTCCCCGACAACCAACCTGCGCTGGCCTTCGTCAAGGTGCTGGCACTCTGCGCGCAGTTCCACATGCACTTGGACACTGTCCAGGTTTCCATTGCGATACAGATGGATCTCATACAGCTCTGAAAGCTGTTTTATTTTTAGGACCTGTTCCTCGATCTGGGTCGGGAACACATTGACCCCGCGAATGATCAGCATGTCGTCACTGCGGCCCGTGATCTTGCCGATCCGCCGCATTGGCCGAGCGGTGCCGGGCAGCAGCCGGGTGAGGTCGCGGGTGCGGTAGCGCACCATCGGCAATGCCTCTTTGCTCAGCGAGGTAAATACCAGCTCGCCAAGCTGGCCATCCGGCAGTACCTCGCCGGTAGCTGGGTCGATGATCTCAGGATAGAAGTGGTCTTCCCAGATGGTCGGGCCGTCTTTGGTCTCGATGCACTCCATGGCCACGCCGGGGCCCATGATCTCCGACAGGCCATAGATATCGAGGGCATTGATGCCCAGGCGCTGCTCAATTGAACGGCGCAGCTCGTCGGTCCACGGCTCGGCACCAAAAATGCCCAGGCGCAGCTTGAGGTGGTGGGGGTCGATGCCCTGACGCTCGATTTCATCAGCCAGGTTGAGCATGTAGGACGGGGTGACCATGATGATGTCGGGCTGGAAGTCGCGAATCAGCTGCACCTGCTTTTCGGTCTGGCCACCGGACATGGGGATCACGGTGCAGCCCAGGCGCTCAGCGCCGTAGTGCGCGCCGAGCCCGCCAGTGAACAGCCCGTAGCCGTAGGACACATGCACCTTGTCACCTTTGCGCCCGCCGGCCGCCCGAATCGAACGGGCAACCACGTTGGCCCAGGTGTCGATATCGTTCTGGGTGTAGCCGACCACCGTCGGCTTACCAGTGGTGCCACTGGAGGCATGCAGGCGCACCACTTCTTCCTGGGGCACGGCGAACATGCCGTAGGGGTAGTTGTCACGCAGGTCGTTCTTGCCGGTGAAGGGGAACTTCGCCAGGTCTTCCAGGCACTTGAGGTCATCGGGGTGGGCGCCGCTCTCGGCAAAGCGCTGGCGGTACAACGGCACATTGTCGTAGGCGTGCTTCAGGCTCCAACGCAGACGCTCCAGCTGGTGCTGGCGCAGGGCGTCGACGCTGGCGGTTTCCATCGGGTCCAGCAGGGCACGATCGGCATCATGGTACATGTTCATGGCTTCACTCGAATTGTTCTTGTACGCCGCGCGCCAGCGGTTGCAGGCCACGCGGTGAGTGTCATGGAGGCAGCATATACGGCTGCGTTCAGTTCGGTAACAAGCGCAGGGCCCGAACCGCTCAGAGGCGCTCGATGATCATGGCGATGCCTTGACCTACACCGATGCACATGGTGCACAGGGCGTAGCGGCCGGCCGTTTCTTCAAGCTCGTGCAAGGCAGTGGTCACCAATCGAGCACCGCTCATGCCCAGTGGATGGCCCAGGGCGATGGCGCCGCCGTTGCGGTTGACGCGTGGGTCGTCGTCGGCCAGGCCCAGCTCGCGCAACACGGCCAGCCCTTGAGCGGCAAAGGCCTCATTGAGTTCGATGACATCCAGGTCAGCCAGTGCCAGGCCGGTGAGCGCCAGCACCTTGCGGGTCGCAGGCACCGGACCAACGCCCATCAGCCTGGGCTCAACCCCGGCCACCGCCATGCCGACGATGCGACCGCGGGCCTTCAACCCATGGCGGCGGGCCGCGGCGCTGCTGGCCAGCAGCAGGGCGCAAGCGCCGTCATTCACGCCGGAGGCATTACCCGCCGTTACGCTGCCGCCTTCACGAAACGGCGTCCCGAGCCGAGCCAGCTGCTCCAGGGTCGTGTCGCCACGCGGGTGCTCGTCATGCTCGACCACTTTGGCTGGGCCTTTGCGTTGCGGGATTTCGACCGGCACGATTTCCCGCGCCAGGCGGCCGCGGGCCTGAGCGGCTGCAGCCTTGTGCTGGCTGCGCAGGGCAAAGGCATCCTGGTCGGCGCGCGAGATGCCGAACTGTTCGGCCACGTTTTCAGCCGTTTCCGGCATCGAATCGATGCCGTAGGCGGCCTTCATCAGCGGGTTGACGAAACGCCAGCCGATCGTGGTGTCGAACAGCTCGGCCGCACGCCCGAATGCCTGCTCCGACTTACCCATCACAAACGGCGCACGCGACATGGATTCCACACCGCCGGCCAGCATGAGCCCCGCTTCACCGCAGCGCAGGGCACGTGCCGCATTGCCGATGGCATCCAGGCCGGAACCGCACAGGCGGTTGATCGTGGTCCCTGGTACTTCGACTGGCAGCCCGGCCAGCAGGCTCGCCATGTGAGCCACGTTGCGGTTGTCTTCGCCGGCCTGGTTGGCACAGCCGAAGATAACGTCATCAATGGCTTTCCAGTCCAGTTCAGGGTGGCGCTGGACCAAGGCTTTGAGCGGGATGGCCGCCAGGTCGTCGGCGCGCACGCTGCTCAGGGCCCCGGCATAGCGGCCAATGGGGGTGCGCACGGCGTCGATGATCAAGGCATCGGCGTGGGTCGGTTCATTCATCTTGCGTCTCCTGCGCCAGCACGGTGCCGCGCACTTTGTAGGATTTGCCATGGAACATCGCCACCAGCTCACCACGCTGGTTGTCGATGCGCACGTCGTACAGGCCGGTGCGGCCTTTGCGGCTGACTTCGCTGGCGTGGGCGGTGAGCACGTCATCGCGCAGTGCCGGGGCCAGGTAGTCGATGGTGCAGCCCAGCGCCACCGTGGCCTGGTCGTAGCTATTGCAGGCGAAGGCGAACGCCGAATCGGCCAACGCGAACAGGAAACCGCCATGGCAGGTGCCATGCCCCTGGATCATGTCGGCACGTACCGCCATGCGCAGGCTGGCCCGGCCTGGGCCGGCATCCAGCAGGCTGATGCCCAGGCCCTGAGTGGCCGGGTCGCGGGCGTACATGGCGTCGGCACAGGCTTGTGCCAGTTCCACTTCAGTCATGCAGGGTGCCTCCTTTGGCTTCACAGCGGCGCAACAACAGGGAAGGGCGGTAGCGGCTCTCGCCGTAGCTGCGCTGCAGGTTGTCGAGCACGCGCAGGGTATGGGCAATACCGATGTTCGCCGCCCAGGCCAGCGGGCCGCAGGGGTAATTGACGCCGGCGCGCATGGCCAGGTCGATGTCGGCGGCGCTGCCGACGCCCTGAAGCACCGCATCGGCGGCCTCGTTGGCGAGCATTGCCACGGTGCGCAGTACCACCAGGCCGGGCAGGTCGGCGACACCGGTCACTTTCAGGCCGGCACGCCGCAGCAAGGCTACGGCTTGGTCGCGGGCGCTGTCAGTGGTATCGGCGGACCAACTGATGGCAAGGCGGGTGGCGCTGCTGTAGTCCAGCGCCAGGTCGAGCAGCACAAGGTTGCGCAGGCCGTCTTCGCGGGCACGCTGGCTGGCCAGGCGGCCATCGGACAGGGCCAGGGTGGCATCGCCCACCTGAATCAAGCCACTACCGGCGCGCTGGGTCACGGCAATGCCGCTTTGGCGAAGGCGCTCGACCAGCGGCTGCATCACCCCCAGGTTGCCCTCGACAACGCAGGCCTCTGCGCAGGCGGGGCTGTGCAGTTCGGCCGGCTGCGGACGCTCGACGCCTTCGGCATAGCGATAGAAGCCTTGGCCGGTCTTGCGCCCCAGGCGACCGGCGTCCACCAGTTCCTTCTGCACCAGCGAAGGCTGGAAGCGGAAATCGCCATAGAAAGCATCGAATACTGAACACGTGACAGCGTAATTGACATCATGACCAATCAGGTCGGTCAGCTCGAACGCCCCCATGCGAAAGCCGCCAGCGTCACGCATCAGCGCATCCAGGCTGGCGCAATCGGCGGCACCTTCCTGCATCAGGCGCAGGCTTTCGGCATAGAACGGCCGCGCTACACGGTTGACGATGAAACCCGGTGTAGAGCGTGCGTGGACCGGCTGCTTGCCCCAGGCCTGGGCAGTGGCGTAGATGCATGCGGCCACTGCCGGGTCGGTTGCCAGGCCCGACACCACCTCGACAAGCGCCATCAGCGGTGCCGGGTTGAAGAAGTGCATACCCACCAAGTGCTGCGGGCGTTCAAGGCCAGCGGCGAGGCTGGTGATGGACAGTGACGAAGTGTTGCTGGCAAGGATACAGTCGGCTGCGCACAGGGCTTCGAGCTGGCTGAACAACGCTTGCTTCACCTGCAGGTTTTCGACGATGGCTTCAATGACCAGGCCGGCATTTGCCAAAGCGTCGAGTGTATCGACCGGGCACAAGCGGGCATTGATCGCTTCGCGCTCAGCGGCCAGCAACGTTCCTTTGTCCACCAGCCGGGCCAGTTGGCGATCGATACCCGTCACCGCCTGGGCGGCAGCACCCGGGCGGTTGTCGTAGAGCTTGACGGGGTGGCCGGCCTGGGCCGCAACCTGGGCGATACCGGCGCCCATGGCGCCGGCGCCGATCACCGCCACCTGCACATTGCTTGCGAGTGCGGCCATTTCAGCGCCCCTTGAAGGCTGGCGTGCGTTTGTTCATGAAGGCGCTTACGCCTTCGCGGTAGTCCTCGCTGCGCCCGGCCAGGCGCTGCAGGTCGCGCTCCAGCTCCAGCTGTTCCTCAAAACCGTTGTCGAAACTGGCATTGAGGCTGCGCTTGATCAGTGCCAGGCCGTAGGTGGGCTGGGCGGCGAGCTGGCGGGCGAGGGTGAGGGCTTCGTCACGCAGCGCGGCATCATCCACCACGCGGTGGATCAACCCCCATTGCTCGGCCTGTTCGGCGCCAAGGCGCTCGCCCAGCATGGCCAGCGCCTTGGCCCGGGCCATACCGACCAAGCGCGGCAGCAGCCAGGTACCGCCGGAGTCCGGCACCAGGCCGATCTTGCAGAAGGCCTGGATGAAACTGGCCGAGCGGGCGGCCAGCACCAGGTCGCAGGCCAAGGGAATGTTGGCACCGGCACCGGCCGCCACGCCGTTGACCGCACAGATCACCGGCAAAGGCAGGTCGCGCAGGGTGCGTACCAGCGGGTTGTAAAACTTGTCGATCGATTGGCCCAGGTCCGGCATTTCGGCGCCTGGGGCAACGTTGCGGTCGGACAGGTCCTGCCCGGCGCAGAAGCCGCGGCCTTCAGCCGTCAGCAGCAGCACCCGCGCGTCACTGCTTTGGCGCACTTGCTTGAGCGCTTCGCGCACCTCCAGATGCATGGCCGTATTGAAGCTGTTCAGCTGCTCGGGGCGGTTCAATGAAAGGAAGGCAACGCCGTCCTCGATGGAAAACAGGATGTGCTGGAAAGTCATGACAGACTCGCTCCGTCAGTCGAGAGAATGATGATCAGCGCCCCTGGAAACGGGCTTGGCGCTTTTCCTGGAAGGCGCGGATGCCTTCATCGCGGTCGGCGGTGCCAGCCAGCAGGGTGAAGGCATGGCGCTCGAAGCGCAGGCCGCTGGCCAGGTCGGTATCACCGGCCTTCAGTAACGCCTCCTTGGCCAGGCGCACGGCCAGCGGCGCTTTGGCGGCGATGCTGCGGGCAACCTGCATGGCGCGTTCTACGGTGAGTTCGGGCTGGGTGATTTCGCTGACCAGGCCGGCCTGCTGGGCGCGGTGAGCAGTGATGGCTTCCCCCGTCAGTACCATCTGCATGGCCAACGGCTTACCGACGGCACGCAACAGGCGCTGGGTGCCGCCAGCACCGGGGATGATGCCAAGGTTGATTTCCGGCTGGCCGAAACGGGCGTCGGTCCCGGCGATGACGATGTCGGCGCACATTGCCAGTTCACAGCCGCCACCCAGGGCATAGCCGTTGACTGCGGCAATCAGCGGTTTGGCGAATGCGGCGATGCTTTGCCAATGCGCTACGCGCGGGTCATTGAGGATGCCGACCAGGTCGCGATCAGCCATCTCGCGGATGTCGGCGCCTGCGGCGAAAGCTTTGCCACTGCCGGTAATCACTGTGGCCCGGACATGCTCGTCGTCCCCGGCAGCCTGCAGCGCAGCAGCCAGTTCTGCCAGTAGCTCGGTGCACAGGGCATTCAAGGCCTCGGGCCGTTGCAGAGTAATGAGCTGAACGCCATGTTCGGGCGCCTGCACGTCGATATATCGCGGCATGTCGGGTTCCTCTGGCTGCACGCACGGCACATCGCGTGGCCGGCATTTTTTGGAATTGTTTGCAGGGGCGTAATGCGGGATCACGACCAGGTGAGGTCAGTATATGCTCATTGCGATACAGCAATGCAAGCTTAGAAATACTTTCGCGTATCTCTTTTTTCTTTTTCAGTGGCCAATCCACAGAGCAATGCCCGCAGATAAATCGTTTCATCTGGTTATTATCTGGTATTTACCGGCGGTTTTTGCCTGGCAGAATCAAATCAACATAAGCGATACACGATTGACGACCAAACAGCTTCTGATACAAGATCGAAAGAAATTTCAAATCATTTCAGGAGTGATGCCATGCCTTGCTATCGACTGGACGGCCTGACGCCCGTTGTTCACCCGACAGCCTACGTGCACCCCAGTGCAGTCCTGATCGGCGACGTCATCGTTGGACCCCGCTGCTACATCGGCCCACTGGCATCGCTCAGGGGCGATTTCGGCCGCATCGTGCTGGAGGAGGGCGCCAACTTGCAGGACACCTGCGTGATGCACGGTTTCCCGGGGGGCGACACCGTAGTAGAGCGTAACGGGCACATCGGCCATGGCGCCGTGCTGCACGGCTGCCGTGTGGGCGAAGACGCATTGGTCGGCATGAACGCCGTGGTGATGGATGGTGCCCATGTAGCACCACGCAGCATCGTCGCGGCCACCGCCTTCGTCAAAGCTGGCTTCGAAAGCGCGGCGCAGAGCCTGGTGATGGGGTCGCCAGCCCAAGTCAAACGCCCACTGACCGATCAGGAGCTTGCCTGGAAACAGCGCGGGACGGCGGAGTACCAGCACCTGGCGCAGCGCTCCATGAACAGCATGGTCGAATGCCCGCCGCTGGCCGAGGCAGAGCCGGGACGCCCGCGCATGGAAGACACCGGGGTCAGGCCCAAGGGCCAGGCGAGCGCATGAGCCTGGCAGCGACACGCAATGGCCAGGCGGCCCAACGCACAGGTATAGTCGGTGCTTTATCCGCGCACAGTTCGCCCATGAGCACTCTTGCCCCACTGAACCACTTGATCACCCGCTTTCAGGAACAGACGCCGATCCGCGCCAGTTCCCTGATCATCACGTTGTACGGCGATGCCATCGAGCCGCACGGCGGTACAGTCTGGCTCGGTAGCCTGATCAACCTGCTGGAACCGATCGGCATCAATGAACGGCTGATTCGCACGTCGATCTTTCGCCTGACCAAAGAAGGTTGGCTCACCGCAGAAAAGGTGGGTCGACGCAGTTATTACAGCCTGACAGGCACTGGCCGTCGGCGTTTCGAAAAAGCCTTCAAGCGCGTCTATAGCCCAAGCCAGCCAGCCTGGGATGGGGCCTGGACGCTGGTGTTGCTGTCGCAACTCGAGGCGGGTAAACGCAAGGCCGTGCGTGAAGAGCTGGAGTGGCAGGGGTTTGGTGTCATGGCGCCGAACCTGCTGGGTTGCCCACGGGCAGACCGTGCCGACCTGGTGGCCACGTTGCGTGACCTTGAGGCCGGCGACGACAGTATCGTCTTCGACACCCACACCCAAGAGGTGCTCGCGTCCAAGGCGATGCGCGCCCAGGTGCGGGAAAGCTGGCGTATCGACGAACTGGGGCAGCAATACAGCGAGTTTATCCAGCTGTTCAGGCCGCTGTGGCAAGGTTTGAAAGAGCAGCCGTTGCTGGATGCCCAAGATTGCTTCCTTGCGCGCACGCTGCTGATTCACGAGTACCGCCGCCTGCTGCTGCGCGATCCGCAACTGCCCGATGAGCTGCTGCCAGGGGACTGGGAGGGAAGGGCTGCGCGGCAGTTGTGCCGTAACCTCTACCGACTGGTGTTTGCCAAAGCCGAAGAATGGTTGAATGCAGCGCTGGAAACAGCAGATGGCCCATTGCCGGACGTGAGCGAGAGTTTTTACAAGCGTTTTGGCGGGTTGGTTTGAGGGGAGTGCTCGCCTCACAGTGCCGCGGCCAACATTCACGGCGTCGAACAGGGTGCCTTCAGGGGCCCTTGGCCCCACACTCACCGCCACCTTGTTCCAGTGCCATGAGTGCAGGCATATCGAGAATTTCTACCAACCTGCCATGCAGGTCGACGATACCCAGCGCGCGCAGACGGGCGACGGATCGGCACACGGTTTCCAGGCGTAAACCCAGGTACGAAGCCATGTCTTCACGAGACATGCGCAACATGAAGCCATGGGCAGAGTAACCGCGGCTGACGAAGCGCCTGGAGAGCCCCACCAGGAAGCTGGCCAGCCGCTGTTCTGCTGTCAGGTTGCACAGCATCAGCACGCGCCCGTGCTCACGCACGATCTCGCGGCTCATCAAGCGATTAAGGCTTTGCTGCAGCTCCGGAAACTCACGCGCCAGGGTTTGCAAGCGACGATAGGGGACGGGGCAGACTTCGCTGTCTTCCAGGGCAATGGCGTCACAGACATGGTGCTCTGTGGCAATGGCATCGAGGCCGAGTACATCGCCCGGCATCCAGAAGTTGATCACCACGCCTTGTCCCTCGGCGGTGTTCAGGCTGGTCTTGAAACTGCCACAACGTACGGCATAGAGCATGGTCAGCGGATCGTTGGCATTGAACAGCGCGGCACCCTTGCGAATGCGCATGCGTGGGCCTATCAAGGCGCCCAGGCAGCTGTTGTCGTCAACCGGCAGACCAGTGGGGAGGCACAGGCCGCTTACCCGGCAATCCATGCAGTGGTTCACCAGAGGTTTCAGGTGAATAGGGTTTGCCTTGGACAATGCGTTGGGTGAGTCGAGCAGGGTGACGTTCAGCTGGCCAGGCATTTTCAGGCCTCCTTCGCATTTTGGAGGCCGCTTTGGGCCCCTGCGCCATTACGCGCACCGAGCCCGACGGTCACCCCGGCATGGGGCGACCAATCAGCAAGCATGTCACGCGAGTGGGGGGCATTGAGGCGGCTTGTAAGCCGTTCAACAAACCGCTCGGCTTCGGCAGCCGTCCTGAAACCCACCCGCCAGTCATCCATGTGTACCCAACAGCGTCCCTGCTCTATGTGCTTCTCGACGTAAACGTTCATCAGGGCCTCCAAAGCATGTATCGGTAGACAATGCAGAATGAAGGCGTCCCTGCCGGCAGTGCAGGTGAAACTCAGGGCGGTGTCGCCATGGCACGCCTGCGGGGCCTGAAGTGGCTGTGATCTGGGTACAGGGTGCGCCGGCGAAGTCCCGAGGTATTGATCCGCGTCAAGTTCTTGCGCCATGGGCAATGCCACTGGTCGGTAGGTGCCTCCAGTTGATAAACATCAAGTTCGCAACACTAAGGTGACAGATGCTTTACGTACGTATCGCAACCTCAGAGGTGTGCCATGGAAACTCCGCAAAGATTGCTGCTGATCGCCTCCCCCCTGATGCGCCGAACCCCGGCCTATGACCGGGCCGCTGCGCTGGCAAAGGCCAAGGGGATGGCGCTGCACATCGTCGCTTTCGACTACGTGGAAGGGCTTGCCACGGCGGGCTTGGTGAATGACCAAGCGCTCGCAGTCATGCGCGAGGGTTACGTGCAGCAGCACCGTGAATGGCTGGAAACCCAGGCGTTGCCGATGCGGCGCAATGGCGTCACCGTCACAACCGAAGTGGTGTGGGTGCAGCAGCCCTTGAATGAGATCCTGATACACTTGCGTGAGCAACCGTTTGCCATGCTGATCAAAGAGCTCGAGCATGAGCCTTGGTGGATGCGCGCAATGTTCACCTCGCTGGATATCCAGTTGCTGCGCGAAACGCGAATACCCTTGCACTTGGTACACAAGGCGAGCCATGCGTTGCCACGCAGGATTCTGGCGGCGGTGGACCTGTCCAGGCCTGAGGATCAGTTTGAAGGTTTCAACGACCAGATCATCAGCGAAGCGCTGAAGCTGACATTGCAGTGCAATGCCCAGATCGAATTGCTGTACACCTACGACTTGGGTTCCATGTACCTGGACGCCGGCGGCAGCCGGGAACATTCGTTCCTGTTCGATTCGAACCGTGCCCAGACCTTGCATGACGTTCAGAGCGCTGCCTTCCAAGAGCTTGCCGAACGCAACGGGATCGCCGTCGAACACCGCCATATGCGCATCGGCGACCCGGCAAAGGCCCTGGCCATGTTCATGGATAACAATGATATCGACGTATTGGTCATGGGCAGTTATCACCACCATGGCATCGGCTGGTTCATCGGCAGTACTGCCGAGCGCGTTTTGCATCGGTTGTCCAGCAGTGTGCTGGTGATTTCTCCAGAACGCTCCAAAGGCTGAAGCACAAGGCCCGCAAGGGCCTTGTTTTTTCAAGGCCGCAGGTCAAGTTCGTGCAGGATCTCGCTCACATCCCCGCCAGGGTATCTTGAGGTGAAGCCCAGTGCCTTGACCAGCCGGTGCATGCCATAGTTGCTGGCCAGATCCCTGGAGACCATGCACTGAAAGCCATTGCGTCGTGCGGCTTCAATCAGGTGTTGCATCAGGCGCTTGCCCAACCCCTTGCGCTGCCAGTCTTCGCTGACCGCCACTGCACATTCGCACCGCTGACTGCCAGGTATGCCTGCATAGCGGCTGACGCCGATTTGTTGCAATTGACCGTCTACATGAACCAAGGCGACATAGGCCATGCGCTGGTGATAGTCCACGGGCATGTCTTGCGTGTCCAAGCTAGGCAAGCCGCCGCTGAGCCCGGCAATGAAACGAAAACGCCGTGATTCGTAAGCGATGGTGCTCAGAAAACGCTTGTCCCGTTCGCGGTCTTCTTCGCGCAGTGGGCGGATCAGCACCGCCGAACCGTCCTCGAGGTTTTCGACCCAGTGTTCGCAGGTCTGTGGCTGTGCTGTTTGCTGCCCGTTCATGACGCCTCCCGTTGCTTGATCAGTACCTGGTGCAGCCGTTTTAACGTGGCGGGCCGTTTCGGTTCTGACAATCATCAAGTTCAGCCTGGGTAGCGGTTTTCTGATCTGCATCAAGCAGCAGCGGTCCTGTGCGCGGAATATCGTCAGCATTACACCCACTCACGAAAGCGCGGAGGTTCACCATGGGGCAATATCGACAATTGCTGGTGCTGCTGACCGAGGTAGAACCGCATTCCGCCGCTTTGCGCAGAGCCCTTGCCTTGGCGCATGTCAGCGGCGCCAGCGTGCATGTACTGGGCTTGTTCGAGCCAAGCGAGGAGCACCTTCTGCGCGAAGAGCGGCTGAACGAGGCCGATATCAAGCGCCAGTACGAGCACTATCGCGTTCAGTTGACGGGATTGGTCGAGCGGCATCGCGGCAGCGGTATAACGCTGACGGTCGACAGCCTGAATGCGGAGGATATCCGCAGCCAGGCGATCGATTACATCAGTGAACTGCAGCCCGATATGGTCATCAAGGACAGCGAAGCCGCGTCGGCCCTGGTGCGCGTGTTCGGCACCCCACTGGATTGTGCGCTGATGCGAGGTTTCAAAGGCGTCAGCCATTTCGTGCCGGCGGGGGCCATCTCATTGCCGCGGCGTGTGCTGGTCGCAGTGGATACGGCGTTCAGTGAGACGCCTGCCGTTCAGGCGTGCTTCAATCGTGGTCTGGTTCGTGCTGCCCAGGCGCTGGCGTTGCAGTGTGACGCGCACCTGCATCTGCTATCGGCCTACAACCTGGCAGGGGTATTTGCCTCGGACATGAATGTCACCCAGGCGTGGATCGACGAGATGCGCGAGGCACTGCAGGAACCTTTCGAAGCGCTGGCCGATGCCGAAGGCGTCGCACCTGACCGCCGACATTTCATGGAAGGAGGCCCGGTACAGGTGATCCGTGAACAGGTCGCGGCCCTGGACATCGACGCGGTGGTGATGGGCGTGGTGCAGCCCAAAGGCCTGGACAAACTGTTGGGAGACACCACCGAGCGTATCGTCAGCCGCCCACCGTGCAGCGTGCTCGCCGTTCATCCCCAAATAGCCGAAAGTTGGGAGCCTTGGCCATGCAACTGACATTTCTTGGCGGCACCGGCACCGTGACCGGCAGCAAATTCCTGTTGACCCGTGACAGCACGCGGGTATTGGTCGACTGCGGACTCTTCCAGGGTTTCAAGCAACTGCGCCTGCGCAACTGGCAGCCACTGCCCCCGGCGCTGCGGGCGCTTGATGCGGTGGTGCTGACCCACGCCCACCTTGACCACAGTGGTTATCTACCGGTGCTGGTGCGGGAAGGCTACCGCGGGCCGATCTACGCCACGCCGGCGACGTGCGCCTTGGCGGAAATCCTCCTGCTCGACAGTGCACGGCTGCAGGAAGAGCAGGCCGAACATGCCAATCGCCACGGTTACTCCAAGCATGCGCCGGCGCAACCGCTCTATACCGAGCAGGATGCCAAACGTGCCCTGGCACTGTTTCGGCCCGTGGCGTTACATCAGGTGACCATGATCGCCGAGGGCATGGAGTTACTGTTGCGTACCGCCGGACATATTCTGGGGGCAGCCACGGTCCAGATCAGCGCCGAAGGGCAGACCGTGCTGTTTTCGGGTGACCTCGGCCGCCCTCAGGATCCGATCATGCGTGCGCCTGAGCTGGTCAGGACGGCGGACGTGCTGTTGATCGAGTCTACCTATGGGGACCGCCAGCATCCCGCCGAATCGACCGAGCAGTACCTGGCCAAGGTCATCAACGAAACGCTCCTGCGCCACGGCATTACCCTGGTACCCTCGTTCGCCGTCGGCCGTGCCCAACTGCTCATGTATTACCTGTACACGCTCAAGCGCGACCGGTTGATCCCTGATGTCCCTGTCTACCTGAACAGCCCGATGGCCACCGACGCCACCGCCTTGTACCAGCAGTACCGCAGTGAACATCGGCTGACCGCAGCCGAGTGCGCCGCCATGTGCAGAGGCACGCACATCGTCCGGACAGTCGATGAGTCCAGGCACCTGGACCAGCTGCGCGAGCCCGCAGTGATCATCGCCGCCAGTGGCATGGCGACCGGCGGACGGGTGCTTCACCACCTGAAGGCGCTGGCCCCCAACCCACGCAACAGCATTCTGTTCTCGGGCTTTCAAGCCGGGGGGACGCGGGGTGCCGATATCGTCGCGGGCGCCCACAGTGTGAGGTTGCACGGCGAGGATGTGCCCATCCGTGCACAGGTGCATGTGATGGAGAATCTTTCTGCGCACGCCGATGCCGATGAAATCATGGAATGGTTGCGCGGGTTCACCCGGCCACCCCGTCAGACCTATGTCATCCACGGCGAGCCACACGCTGCCGACACCTTGCGGCGGCGAATCAGCCTCGAACTCGGCTGGCAGGTGTGCGTGCCTGAGTACCAGGAAACGGTTGCCATCGACCCTGTGCGCTAGCCGGGCGCGGGAGGTGAATCATGAGTACACAAGCAAGGGCGAAACTGCGGGCCTGGTTGCACAGGCCCAGGGGCAGCCTGGGTTGGATCGTGACTATCGTCGCTTTACTCGTCGCCGCGTCCGTCTATCGCGCCTTAAGCGCTAGCTGGCGGATGCCCATGCGTGATCCGGCGGTACTCCTTGGCCTGCTGGCGTTGAGTGTCGCGCTGGGATGGGCGGTGCAGCGGGGCGTCAAGCGCACGGTCGGCAAGGCCATTTTCAATGGCCAGCAGACGGGTTGGCAGGCCAGGCTGGCGTTGCTGCGTTCAATCACCCGGGAATCGAACACGTTGATAAGCGTGTTGCTGCTCCTGGTCCTACTCGGTGCTGGCACCGTGTGGCTGGCGGGGCGCTCCGTGGCGCAGATCGTGGAGAATTGCACGGCCAACCTGCAGGCCCAGGTGGAGGTGCCTGAGGATGACAAGCTTGCTGCGCTGGTCGGCAAACCCGTGTGCACGTGCCTGGCACAGACCTTTCTGGAGCGCAATGGGGTGCTGCGCCTGGCCCTGTTCGAAACGCCCATGCAGGAAGTGAGCGGTCTGAAGGCGCTGACTCCCGCTGATGAGCAGCGTTGCCTCGCGCAGTTCGACTTGCTGCCCGAGGCGGGGCGTGCAGCCACGCCTTGAAGCCATCAACGGCTCCATCGGCAGCTGAAATGACCGGCGCCCATCGCGGCGCGGGAGGTGTTCATGTCCCATGATCTTGCCTTGCCAACTGTGTTTGTCGACCGTACCCAGGCTGGACGTTGCCTGGTAGAGCCACTGGCCCGGTATGCCGGCAGGCCCGACGTGATCGTGCTTGCACTGCCGCGTGGTGGTGTTCCGGTGGCCTATGAAGTCGCGACTGCCCTTAACGTTCGCCTGGACCTGCTGATGGTGCGCAAGCTCGGTATGCCGTTTCACCCCGAGCTCGCCATGGGGGCGATAGCCAGCGGCGGAGTAACCTTCCTCAATGACGACATGTTGCGGGCCTATCCGGTAGATCGCGCGGTGTTCGACGCCGTGGTTGCCAGGGAAACCGAGGAACTGGCGCGGCGCGAGCGGGCTTACCGGGGAGGGCGGCCAGCCCAGCAACTCAAGGATCAGGTGGTGATTCTCGTTGATGACGGCCTGGCGACCGGTGCCACGATGAGGGCGGCGATACAGGCTGCACGAGCCCAGTCACCGGCGCGGATCGTGGTCGCCGTCCCGGTCGCACCGCCAGAAACGCTCGAAGCGCTGTACGGTGAAGTGGATGAGCTGGTGTGCCCGCGCGTGCCTGAGCGGATGGTTTCGGTTGGCTATTGGTACCAGGATTTCCCGCAGACGTCGGACGAGGAAGTCATGACGCTCATGGCGCAAGCTGATCAGCAAGCACTTAGCCGGAGTGCCCCCCATGACTGAGCGCAGGGGTGAAGTTCGCACGCAAACGATGAAGCTGGCAAGTTGCGCATCGGCTTGTTCGGTGCAGGCACGGGGGCCACTGCGCTTGCCGGTGACGGGTTTGTGAAGTACCTGCAGCGCGTATCCGCCTGATAGCGCTTCGCCGAGGCTCATACACCAAATGGATAGGTTTCGTCCTCAGGCTCAAGGTGCTGTTGTTTCGGCAAGGGCAGGGCAGTCACTGGCTGGGTCTGTTCGGACCAGAGCAGCGCATCGAACTGCTGGGCCAGCACCGCCTCGAAGTAGTGGCTCAGCCGTTAGCTCTCGGGGCGATAGATGACGCCGATGACGCGTTCGAGTTAGAGTTTTTCCATCAATGTCTTCGAAGGGCCGCTCATGGGGAGCCTCCCGTAATCGGGCCGCCGCGCATTGACCCGTCAGTGCGACGGCCCAGGGTTCAGATCAGGGAGAGCCGGTGGATGACCTGGCTGGGATCATCCGGGTCAGCGACGGTGGTGAACCCCGCCGCTTTGGCCAGCTCGCGCATCGCTTGGTTGGCTGCTGCATCAACCGAATACATCTGCCGCAAGCCCTTGGCCCGGGCATGGTCGATCAGGTGCTTGAGCAGCAGGCGACCCAAGCCATGGTGCTGCCAGCTGTCCATGACGGTAACGGCACACTCGCACTCGTCCTTGCCGCTAGCAGTGGCGTAGCGGGAAATGCCCACTTCCTGCAATTCGCCATCCACGTGGGCAAGGGCGACGTAAGCCGCCTGGCGATCCTGGTCGACCTTCATCAGCTGGTCGAGCATGGCTTCACCGGGCTCCCTGAGCTGGCAGAGGAAGCGGAAATGCCGCGATTCGGGCGACAGCCGTTCGATGAAGGCTTTTTCGCGTCCTCGGTCCTGGGCTTGCAAGGGCCTGATCAATACGTGAACGCCGTTTTCAAGGGCTTCGATCCAGTATTCACCCGAAGGTTTTGGGAACGAAGGCGTTTTATGCTCACGGGAAGTCTCGGCGGGCGCCATGGCAATGTCCTCTGTGTCGAATGAACAAGGAAGTTCAGTTTCGGCAGCGGGCCCAGCGCTGACTTGACAGTTGTCAATTGCTTCCCACATGACGTGTCAAACCGATAGAAAAAAGCGGGTATAGCCGGGGGTAGCGTCCAACCCTTGGTCGGACAGACCGCTAACGTTTAGTGGAACCGCTAACTTCAATAGATACACGCCTGCAAAAAAGCAGAGGCATCGTCATGTCAGGCCCTGCGCAAATGGGAGCAAAGCTCCAGGTCAAGTGCCTTGCGTGCTCGTTGAGCCGGCTTTGCCTGGCAGCCAGCCTCAGTGCCGACGAAGTGGCCAAGCTGGAGCGAATTGTCCGCCGTAACCGGCCGTTGAAGCGGGGCGAGTACCTGTTCAAGGCCAATGAACCCATGGAGCACGTGTATGCCTTGCGCTCCGGGGCGATCAAGAATTTTCTGCTCGATGCCGAGGGCACCGAGCGGGTCACCGGCTTTCTCCTACCGGGGGAAATGCTCGGGCTGGACGCTATTGGTGCCAGTCATTACCGAAGCTTTGCCGTTGCCCTGGAAATCTCGCTGGTATGCGCCATCAGGCTGGACCAATTGGTGGACCTGTCCGGCCAGATTTCAGGGCTGCGCTATCAGTTGCTGCACATGCTCAGCCTGGGAATCCAGGGCAAGGACGAGCACCTGCGCTGCTGCCATGGGCGTGCCGAACAGCGGTTGGCGATCTTCCTGCTGGGTATGTCCGCGCGTTACCAGGCGCGAGGCTTGCAGGCTGATGTGTTCAACCTGCCCATGTCCCGTGGTGATATCGCCAACTACCTGGACCTGACGCAGGAAACGGTCAGCCGACTGTTCAGCCGCTTCGTCCATGCAGGTTTCATGCTGTGCGCCGGGCGTGAGGTCAGGCTCATCGACATGCAAGGCCTGGTCAACCTGACCCGCCTGGAGGAGCCCACTTGAGCGCGGCAAGCACCCGGTCATAGCGTTGCACAGGCCAACTTTCGGGGGAGTACCCCACCCAGATCGGGCGTGACACATGATCTGTGCGTATCCAGATACGCTGCGCGGCTACGCCAGTTTGCCAGCACAACCGTGCCACTTGGCGCGCCACCTGTGGCGGCGCGCAACAGTACACCGTGTCCGGGCGGAAAGTGGTCAGCAAGTGCCTGGTCTGCCACCAGCCACTGCTGTAGTCACGCGGCAATGGCGACAGTGCCGACAGCCAGGGTCGACACTCGCCTGGCAGCAGTTCGGCCGCAATGCCGTCATGTGACAGCTGCAACTCTACCCCAGGCAGCCAGCAACGAATTTCATCCAGCGCACCCAGCAAGGGCAGCAGGCCTTCGGCGCGACTGATGGCCAGCAACCTTGTACTTTGCAGGGGCAACGGCCAAGCGCTGCCAAGCGGCCCGGAATAGTCGAGCTGCTCCCCCGCACGGCCCAAGGGCTGCGCGCTCTGGGTGCTGACGATAAATTGCCCAGCCCCGCCAGGTAGGGTCACGTAACTGCACGGCCAGCACTCGGTACGACCACTGAGCACGCAGTACTGGCCAGCCATTGCCTCGCCGCCTGGCTGGCTGCAAAGGGCCAGGCGCACGAATTGCTGGATGCCCAGGCCGGGCAATGTCTGGAGCAAGCGAACGCTGGCACCCTCGCGGTCCATGACTGCCTCGCACTGTAAGGATGACTTGCTGTAATCAGCCTAGACCGTGGGCAATCCGGCACTTTGATCAGGATCAAACCAGCGGGCGGCAGGGACTTCACGTTGTTGATAAAGGTCAAATGGGCTGCTGCCCCACGGCGCATGATCGAAGCGTCTCCCTGGGAGGCATTACTCATTCGAGGAGGTCGCCATGTCAGAAGTTGCCAAGAAAGTGCCTGTTACCCCCGCCGCCCCCCAGCCAACCAAAGCTTCGCCGCCCAGCGTCGAACCTTCGGAGCTGTGGCGGCCCTGCCAGCAATTGCGCCATCAGATCGACAGCCTGTTCGAGGATTTCGGCCGGCGGCCGATGCGCATGCCGTTCAGCCACACACCGTTCGATGTCGAACCTTTCTGGCGGCGTGACCTGTTCACCCACGGCCTGCCGGCCATGGACATCAGCGAGCTGGCCGAGGAGTACCGCATCAGCGCCGAGTTGCCTGGCGTGGACGACAAGGATATCGAGATCAAGCTCGTCAATGGCAACCTGTTGATCCGCGGCGAGAAACAGGAAGAAGTGGACGAAAAACGCAAGGCATATCACCTGTCCGAGCGCCATTACGGCAGCTTCGAGCGGGTTTTCCAACTGCCCCGTGAAGTCGACGCCGAGAAGATCAACGCTCAGTTCAACAAGGGCGTGCTGCTGGTGCACCTGCCCAAACGCGCCGAAGCCATCCATCCGGAAAAGGTGATTCCGATCAAGAGCGGTAAATGATCACCCATCCTCACCGCATCGAGGAGCAAGGAGGCTCCGCCTGTGGAGGTAGCACATGATGTCCATTGGCAAATACTGCAACCGGGACGTGGTCATCGCACCACCCGGTATCTCCATCTATGCCGCGGCGCGCCACTGTCCGACGCATTCCGGTCGTCGATGATCTCGGTCTGCTGGTCGGAATCGCCACGGCGGACGACCTGATGGGCCTGCTGTCGGACCACCTGTACGAACTGTGACTGCTGATCCGTCAACAGAGCCGGCGGGAGGTAGATCTTCGCGGCGAAGACCTTTGAGCGCCCCGTGCGCAATGACGAAAGGAGGCTGGCATGAGTGATTTCCCCGGTACTGAAGAGCTCGAAAGCCTGGATGCCTATTGGCGGGCGGCGAACTACCTCACCGTTGGCCAGATCTATCTGCAGGGCAATGCCTTGTTGACCAGGCCCTTGACCTTGGCCGATGTCAAACCTCGGCTGCTGGGCCACTGGGGGACTTCCCCGGGGCTCAACCTCGTCTATACCCATCTGAACCGGTTGATTCGCCAGTACAGCCTCAATGTGCTGTTCGTCACGGGGCCTGGCCACGGCGGTCCTGCCCTGGTCGCTCAGGCATACCTCGACGGTACCTACACCGAGCTCAACCCATCGGTCGAGCGCAACGCACTTGGAATGGCCCGGCTCTTTCGGCAGTTTTCCTGGCCTTATGGCATTGGCAGCCATGTCGGCCCCCATGTGCCTGGCTCCATTCACGAAGGGGGCGAACTGGGCTATTCGCTGGCCCATGCCTATGGTGCCGCCCTGGACAATCCGCAACTGATCGTGGCGTGCGTCATTGGTGATGGTGAGGCCGAAACCGGGCCACTGGCTGCCAGCTGGCACTGCAACAAGTTCCTCAACCCCGCCCGCGACGGCGCGGTGCTGCCCATCTTGCATCTGAACGGTTACAAGATCGCCAACCCCAGCGTGCTGTCGATGATCAGCGAGGAGGAGCTGACCAGCCTCATGTATGGCTATGGTTATGATCCGTATTTTGTCGAGGGTGACGAGCCTATGGAGGTCCATCGCGCGTTGGCCAGGACGCTGGATGTCATCTACGAGAAGATCAGCCAGATCCAGCGCCTCGCGCGGCATGCCGAAGACCCGAAGGTGGTCGACAGGCCATTGTGGCCGGTGCTGATTCTTCGTACCCCCAAAGGGTGGACGGGGCCCAGGTACGTGGATGGGCAACGCGTAGAGGGCACCTGGCGGTCCCATCAGTTGCCGTTGGCGGACCTTGACAAACCGCCGCACCTGATGCAGCTGCAACAATGGCTGGAAAGTTACCGCCCCCATGAGCTTTTTGACGCACAGGGTACGTTGTTGCCTGAGCTGGCCGCGCTGACCCCAACTGGCCGGCGACGCATGAGCGCGAACCCCCATGCCAACGGCGGTCTCTTATTGCGGGCCCTGGATTTGCCGCACTACGCCGATTACTGCGTGCCGATGCCGGGCCCTGGTCAGGTGCGGGCCGAGGCGACCAGAGTGCTGGGTGGTTATGTACGCGATGTCATGAAGAACAGCCTTGCGTCGCAGAGTTTCCGCCTGTTCGGCCCTGACGAAACGGCGTCCAACCGTCTGGATGCGGTATTTGAGGTGACCGACAAGGTGTGGCTGGATGCTCGGGCCAGCGATGATAGACACCTTTCAGCACAGGGGCGGGTCATGGACATCCTCAGTGAGCACATCTGCGAGGGCTGGCTTGAGGGGTACCTGCTGACGGGCCGCCATGGCCTGTTTTCCTGTTACGAAGCTTTCATCCATATCGTCGATTCGATGATCAACCAACATGCCAAATGGCTCAAGACAGCTGCCGAGGTGCCTTGGCGCAAGCCGATCGCCTCATTGAATATCCTCCTGACTTCGCATGTCTGGCGGCAGGACCATAATGGTTTCTCGCACCAGGACCCGGGCTTGCTCGACCTGCTGGCAAACAAGAAGGCCAACCTTGCGCGGATCTATCTGCCACCTGACGCCAACTGCCTGTTGTCGGTGGCTGAGCATTGCCTGCGCAGCCGTGGGTACATCAATGTGATCGTTGCCGGTAAGCAGATGGAGTGGCAATGGCTCGATTGCGAAGCGGCCGCCGTGCACTGCCAATCAGGTATCGGGCGCTGGGGCTGGGCCTGCCATGATGACGAGATGCCCGAGGTGGTGCTTGCCTGCGCGGGCGATGTGCCGACACTGGAGGTACTGGCGGCGGTTACACTGCTGCAAGAGCAGGCTCCAGACGTGCGTGTGAGGGTGGTGAATGTCGTTGACCTCATGGCGCTGCAACTGTCGCAACAGCACCCTCACGGGCTGTCCGACAGCGATTTCAACGGGCTGTTTACCGAAGATCGACCGGTCATCTTTGCCTTCCACGGCTATCCGGCGCTCATCCACCGCCTCATCTACAAACGCGCCAATCCGCAACGGTTTCATGTCCGGGGATTTCGCGAAGAGGGCGCAACGACCACGCCGTTCGACATGGCAGTCATCAACAATCTGGACCGCTACCAGCTGCTGCTCGATGTGTTCGAGCGCGTGCCACGTTTGCAGCCCCAGCTCGAACAGGCCCGCGCCCGCTATTGGGCCACGATGGAGAAGCACAAGCTCTACCTCATCGAACATGGCGAAGACATGCCTGAAGTTGCGCAATGGCGCTGGACTTCAGCGTCGCGAGCCTGAGCCCGCCTTACTTGGCCTTCCAGTACTTCTGCATTTCCAGGAACAGGAACGAGGCGGTCCAGGTGATCAGCACCAGGCCCGTCAGCGCCTGCAGGCCGGTGAGGTACTTGAGGTGGCCAGTGGGGGCGATATCGCCGAAGCCTATGGTGGTGTAGGTGGTGAAGGAAAAATACACGCAGTCCAGGAAACTGCCGTCGAAATTGCCGCTGAGCGTGCCCCAGCCTGGGGCATGAGCCATCAGGTAATAGGCCAAGGCAAAGCACCACACCTCCAGGGCATGGGCCAGCAGTGCGCCGAACACGCCTGCGACGATGCGAAAGCGGCTCCAGAGCTTGAGCCGAGGTAGCCAGTCATTCAGGCGCAGCAGGCATTCGTAATGAATGATCACTACCAGGATCACCACCAGCATATTGATCAGCGTGACAAAGAGCATCGCAGGTACCCTGGCCAGGATCGGCGGTTCATTTCGTGGCATCGACCAACACATAGGTGGCGGGCTCATTGGCTTGCGGTTGCAACGCCGGGAATTCCTCGGGGGTGATGGTCTCCTTGGCCAGCAACAGACGCGCGCCTGCATCCAGGTCGTTGCGGCGCTGCTTCAGCAAAGCCCGGGCGCGGCCATAGGCTTCTTCGAGCAAGCCGCGGACAGCGAGGTCGATCTCGCGCGCAGTTTGCTCCGAGTAGTCCTTGCGCTCCTGACGCAACAGCGAGTCACCCAGATAGCCGGCTTGCTGGCGCTCAAGGACCGCCTGGCCCAGCACCGGGCTCATGCCGAAGCGGGTGACCAGCTGGCGGGCGATATCGGTGGCGCGCCCGAGGTCGTCGGCGGCACCCGTGGAGACCTGGCCGAACACAAGGTGCTCGGCGGCGCGCCCGGCCATCAGCACGACAAGGCGGTCACGCAGCATCTGCGTGCTGATCAGGTAGCGGTCATCGGTCGGCCGTTGCAGGGTGTAGCCCAGTGAACCCGCGGCGCGGGGAATGATCGACACCTTGTGCACCGGGTCCATCGCCGGCAGGCTACTGGCGGCCAGGGCATGGCCCATTTCGTGGTACGCCACCACTTGGCGCTCGTCGCTGCGCAATACGCTGCCTTTGCGCTCGATGCCCGCCACCAGTCGCTCGACCGCAGCGGTGAAGTCCTGCAACTCGACCCACTGGCTGGACCGCCGGGTGGCAACGATGGCAGCCTCGTTGACCAGGTTGGCCAGGTCGGCGCCCGTCAGGCCCGGGGTGATCTCGGCAATCCGCTCGCAGTCCAGGTCGTCCTTGTAGATAATCTTGTGCAGGTGGACTTTCAGGATCGCCAGGCGGCCCTTGCGGTCGGGCCGGTCGATGAGAATCTGCCGGTCGAAGCGCCCGGCACGCAGCAGCGCCGGGTCCAGCACTTCAGGGCGATTGGTCGCCGCCAACAGCACCACGCCTTCCCGTGGGTCGAAGCCGTCAAGCTCGGCGAGCAACTGATTGAGGGTTTGCTCTTTCTCGTCATTGCCACCAAAGCTGCCGACGCCGCGCATCTTGCCCAGGGCATCCAGCTCATCGATGAAGATGATGCAAGGCGCCGCTTGGCGGGCCTGGTCGAACAGGTCACGCACCCGGGCGGCACCCACGCCCACGAACATCTCCACGAACTCCGAGCCGGAGATCGAGAAAAATGGCACCGCCGCTTCCCCGGCGATGGCCTTGGCGACCAGGGTCTTGCCGGTGCCGGGTGGGCCTACCAGCAGCGTGCCCTTGGGCACATGGGCGCCAAGGCGCGCATACCACGCCTTGTTTTTCAGGAAGGACACGATCTCTGTCAGCTCGCCCTTGACGTCGTCGATACCGGCCACGTCGGCGAAAGTCACCTGGGTGTCGTGTTCGACGTAGACCCGCGCACGCGACTTGCCCACCCCCATCAACCCGCCCAACCCCTGTTTCTGCCCCAGGCCATGAAACAGGACGTACCACAGCACCAGCATCATCAACAGCGGCATCAACGCGCCCATCACGGTCGCTACCGTGTTGTCCTCGACGACGCCAGAGAACGCGACTCCAGAGCGTCCCAGCTGCTCGCTCAGAGCCGGGTCGACGCGAACGGTGGAGAATACCGAGTGGCCATCGATCGGCTCCTGCAGCCTGCCGAGGATCCGCTCGTGCTCGATATGCAGGTCGCTGACCTTCTGCTGATCGAGTAATTGCAGGAAGGGCTGGCTGAACAGGCCGAACTGCACGGCAGCGAGCACTGCCAGGCCAACTGCCAGGAGGTAGAGCGTCCAGGGCTTATCCTTGTTCATGGCCATCGGTCCTCGGCGCGGCGGCGCTAGGCGATCAACAGATAATCTTCGACCTTACTGACGCCCGGCACCGACCAGGCCGCACGCTCGACCACTTCTCGCTCGCGCAGCAAGTGCACCTTGCCTTCCAGCTTGACCACGCCACCGTCGACCGTGACGCGGATGCCTCCGGCCTCGATTTCGGCGCTGCGCTTGAGTGCGTCCTCGATGTGGCGCTTGATATCGACCACGTCGGCCCGGGCTTTGAGGGTGATGCGGTTGTGTACGCCAACCACACCCGACAAGCGCCAGATTGCCTGTTCGATCACTTCCTTCTGGTATTGCCAATCG
Organism: Pseudomonas sp. GLN_2; assembly: GCF_043106005.1. Lineage (NCBI taxonomy): Bacteria > Pseudomonadati > Pseudomonadota > Gammaproteobacteria > Pseudomonadales > Pseudomonadaceae > Pseudomonas > Pseudomonas sp. GLN_2. The sequence continues at coordinate 176,387 of NZ_JBICMC010000077.1, forward strand.
AGCTGGCCTTCCAGGGTCACCGTCCCTTTTTGCACGGTGACCTGGATGCCCTCCACGTTGGCGTCCGAGCTCCAGGCGATGATGTTCAGGGCACGGCTGGCAATCGTGTCGTCAGCGGTACCTTCGAGCTTGTTCAGGCGTACCTCTATCTCCTCGGCCAGGCCGCGCACGCCTTTCATGGCCTTGACCGTGCGCTCGGCACTGACTTTCTGGGCGTAGCTGTTGACGTGCCCGGAGAGGGTCACCACGCCGTTCTGCACCGTCACACCGATGCTGGCTGCATTGATATCGGGTTTGAATTCCAGCTCTTCGAGCACAAGGTCTCGCAGGTCAAGGTCGTTCATGATCGGCTCCGGTAGCAGATAGGGTAGGGGTGCGGTGCCCTGAGTCTTTGTTTCTACCCTTGTGCCCACCAGCGCGATTGATAAAGGTCAAACCGGGTGAACAGGCCGCTCGCGGTTGACAAATGTCAGGCGTGCGGCGCACGCCGCCATCGATACTTAGCGTGTCCTGGCCATGCACGAGGGTACCGACATGCGACGTTATGTGCTTTGCGGGTGGGCAAGCCTGTTGCTGGTTACCGCGTCCGGCTGCACGGCGTGGCGCGCCGAGGAATACGATGCGCGCCTGGAATCAGCAGAGAACAACGCCGCCACCGCAAGGTTGCGCGCCGATCAAGTGTGTTACCGCATCGATCTGGTCGAGCAGACCGCCAACGAGGCCCTAAGGCGGGCAACCCAGGCTCAGGACGAGGTGCGGCAACTGCGCCAGCAGGCCAGACGCAAGTAGCCCGCCATGCCACGTCGATGGCTCGACCCCGCACTGCTGGTGGTCTGCACGCTGGCCCTGCTGACTGGCGGCGTGGCCTATGCGGCGCAGCGGCCTGCCTGGGCCGGGCTGGTCTGGGCAACTGGCGGCCTGGTCATGGCCGGGGTCCTGGCGGTGGAAATGTTCAGGCGCCTAGCCCGGGGTGAGGCGGGTATCGACCTGATTGCCTTGCTGTCGATCACCGCCGCCCTGGCCCTGGAGAACATGCTGGTGGCTGCGGTGGTCGCGCTGATGCTGGCCACCGGCCGAGCACTTGAAGCGTTCAGCGTGCGTCATGCCGAGCGCGAATTGCGGGCGCTGATCGACCGAGCGCCGCAACGTGCCTGGATCCAGGAGCAAGACGGGCTGCGCGAAGTTGCGGTGGATCAGGTCAGGCCAGGGCAGGCCGTGCTGGTGCGCCTGGGTGAAATCGTACCCGTGGACGGGCGCCTGCAGAGTCCCCAGGCCACCCTGGACGAGGCGGCGCTGACCGGGGAGTCGTTACCCGTCACTCGTCATTGCGGCGAGCCGGTGGCCAGCGGGGTGTGCAACGCCGGCGCGCCGATGGTGCTGGTGGCCACGCAGACTGCGGCACAAAGCACCTATGCCGGCATCGTGCGCCTGGCCGAGGCGGCACGCCAGTCACGGGCGCCCTTCGTGCGCCTGGCTGACCGCTACGCGCTGGCGTTCATCCCGCTGACGTTGCTGATCGCCGCGCTCGCCTGGTGGGCCAGTGGCGACCCGCAACGCGTGCTGGCGGTGCTGGTGGTCGCCACACCTTGCCCCCTGATATTAGCGGTGCCGATTGCCGTGCTGTCGGGCATCTCGCGAGCGGCGCGGCGTAGCATTCTGGTGCGCGATGGTGCGGTACTGGAGGCGCTCGCCGGGATCCGCCAGGTTTTTCTCGACAAGACCGGTACCTTGACCAGCGGCCATGCGCGGCTGCAATCGATCGAGCTTAACGGGGAGGGCGCGCCGCTGCAGATCTTGCAGTGGGCCGCGTCATTGGCCCAGGCATCCACCCATCCGATCGCTCGGGCTATTGTCGATGCGGCCCTCGCGCGGGGCCTGAGCCTGGCGGCGCCGCAACAGGTGCAGGAGGCGCCAGGCCAAGGGTTGGCCGGCCAGGTACAAGGCAAAGCCGTGCGCTTGGGGCTGCTGGCTTACGTGCAGCAGGGCAGGGATGCGGGCCCTTGGGCACAGGTGTGCTTGCAACAGCTGGACTATCTGGCCAGCAGTGGCAGTTTCGTAGCCGTGGACGGTGAATTGAAAGCGATGCTACGGCTGGCCGACGATGTGCGTCGGGAAACCCCTCAGACCCTGCGCCGGCTTCGAGCCCGCGGCATCGACCAGATTGTCATGCTGACTGGCGACCGCCCCCAGACGGCGCAAATGATCGCGCTGACAGCGGGTATCGATGCGCTTCACTCTGGCCTCTCACCGCAGGACAAGGTCCGCCTGGTGCAGGAAGGTTGCCGAAAAGGTCCCACGCTGATGGTCGGGGATGGCATCAATGATGCGCCAGCACTGGCTGCCGCCGATGTCGGGGTTGCCATGGGCGCGTCCGGCGTGACTGCTTCGGCACAGTCAGCCGGCGTGGTGTTGCTGGTCGACAGGCTGGATCGTCTGATCGAAGCGCTCGACATCGCCCGACACACCGTGCACATCGCCCGGCAAGGCGTATGGGTGGGCATGAGCCTCTCGCTGCTGGCCATGCTGTTCGCTGCGGCCGGCTACCTGCCTGCGGTGATGGGGGCGGTACTGCAGGAAGGCATCGACCTGTTGATCATCCTCAACGCCCTTCGCGCCCTCGGCCCGGTTGCGGGCGATGGCCACAACGGGTTGCCGACCGAGAGCCTGCAGCGCATGCAGGACGAGCATCGACAACTGGACGGGGTGTTGACCGACCTGAGCCAGATGGCACGGGACTTTGCCAGCCGTCCTGCGGAGCAGGCGCGGGCCGACCTCGGGCGCCTGGTCGCCGCCCTGCATGGCTCGCTGGAGCGTCATGAGCGGGACGACGAGCAGCAGCTGTACCCCCTGTTGAGCCGCTACATGGGAGGCGAGGATCCGCTCTCGCCGCTCAGCCATACCCACCGGGAAATGTTCAGGCTGATCCATTTGCTGACGCGCATGAACGAGGATTTCGCCCAAGCCGCCGCCAACCCGAGCGCCGACGAAATCCAGCACGAGCTCATACGCCTGGATACCTTGGCAAAACTGCATTTCGACCAGGAGGAGGCCTTGTACCGTTACCTTGACCAACATTGAACACCGCTGCAGGCATTTGCACGCTTGATAAAAATCAAGCGCCAAGGGCGGCGTTGACCGGATGCTGGCAGCAGCGGTCAATCACTGCCGGCCGAAAAGCCCCGTCTCGATGCAACCCGAGCGACCTGAGTGATCAGGCCGGCCCACCGTTGGAGGCCATCATGAGTCACTATCAACGGCTGTTGCTGATCATGCGTCCAATGCTGCACCAGGCGGTCGCCCTGGAGCAGGCTGTTGCACTGGCCAGATCGGCATCGGCCAGCCTGCACATCGTCGCCTTGCTCGAGTCATTGGACAAACTCTGGCTGCTGGAGTCCGGTAAGCATCAAGCGGAGCGGGAGGCTTATCGGCTTGCTCAGCATGAACAGCTGGAAGCCCAGGCAAACGCACTGCGCGCCTCCGGCGTGCAGGTGACGACCGAGGTGGCCTGGAGTAACGACCTTGCAGGGTGACATTCTGCAGCACGTGCTGGAGATGCAACCGGACCTGCTGCTCAAGCAGGTCGAGCATGAGCCTGCGCTCAAGCGCGCCTTCTTCACGCCGCTTGACTGGCAACTGTTGCGCCACTGCCCGGTCCCGGTCTACTTGCTCGGTGCCAGCCAGCCGGCGTTGCCGCGCCAGATCGTGGCGGCGGTGGACGTGGCCGACACCTCGCCAGAGGGGCAAGCCCGAAATGACAGCATCGTCCAGCAGGCCGGTGCTTTGGCCTTGCAGACAGGGGCGCAACTGGACCTGCTGCACGCCTGCGATCTGTCGATGGCCTACATGGGCGATATGGGGTATGCCGCCTGGGCCATCGGTGACATTGCCGAGCCCATGCGCCAAGCGCTGGAGGATGATTTCAGGAAACTGGCCGAACGCTTCGGCGCACCACCGCAACGTTGCCATTTCGTGCTGGGGCGCCCGGTCGCGGTGCTCAGCGCATACGTCGAATCACAGCCGGTGGAGGTACTGGTCCTGGGGCGGCCCATCGCACGGGGACTGGACCGTCTGTTCGGCAGTACCACCGAACATGTGTTGTACCAGGTACCTTGCAACATCCTGGTGGTGTAGGAACGTGCGGATGACTACGCCATGGGCGTGAGGCGCTCGGCGACCAGGGCGCTGGTGCCGACGATGCCCAGCCGGGCCTGGCAAGGGGCGGGCAAGGGGCGGGCAGGCGAAAGGGCTTGATGCTGTCAGCGACCAGGATGCGTTCGAACATCCCGTTTTGGAACAGCGCCCCGCGCTGCTGAAGCTGCGGCGGCGTAGGCTATCCTGCAGCCGCACCGGGAGGTGCCCGATGAGCCCGTATCGCCGGATTTTGCTGATCATGACCAAGGCTCAAGCCAATGCCGCGCTGGACCGGGCCATGGCCCTGGCTGCGGCGTCTGGTGCTTCCCTGCACGTGCTGGGTATTCATGAACCCGGCGAACTGCGCCTGCGCCACGAGTTGCTGACAACCCCGCGGCCTTGCGTTTCATTCGTGCATTTCAGCACAGCGCTCAAGGCGCTGCTCGATGAGCTGCCGGCAAGGGGGGCACGCCCAGGTTTCGAAGCCGTGGAAACCTCCGATTCCCGAGACCTGGTGCCGGCCTGCATTGCCCGCTCTGCGCCTGACCTGGTGATCAAGGACTGCTCAGGCTGTTCCCTGATCGATCAGAGGGCCCGGACTTCACTTGACCAGGTACTGTTGCATGGGAGCGAGGTGCCGTTGATGTTCGTACCGGCGAATGCCCCAGCCATGCCAGCTAGCGTGCTGGTCGCGGTGGATGTATCTCACGCCTCGCCGCTCAATGACGCACTGGTGATGGCCGGTCAGCAACTGGCAACGCAATGTCAGGGCCAGCTGAACCTGCTGTCGGCTTACGACCTGCCAATCGCCATGCTGGCAAATCCTGACCTCGCCGGCCCTTGGGCGGATGAGCTGCGCGAATCGCTGCAGTTGCCGTTCGATGCGTTGGCCGATGCCCACGGCATCGCCCACAACCATCGATTCTTCAGCGAAGGTGCGCCTTTGCGTGTCATCAAGTCCCATGTCGCTGCGCTGGGAGCCGATGTGGTGGTGGTCGGCGCCGTGCAGGCCAGGCGTTGGGCCAAGCTGATCGGCGATACCACCGAGCGGCTTGTCAGCCATGCGCCGTGCAGCATCCTGACGATCAGGCCTGCACCTGGCAGTTGAATCAGGCGGTATCGCCTGTTCGGCCATGGCGCACCGCCTCCACGCAGAATTGACCTTCGTAGGGGGGCACATGGCATTCGACGATATCCTGCGCCGCGACCTGCAGATGAATGCCGACGATATCGGCATGCACCGGTTGGCGGCAGACGTGGCGGTCGACGAGCACCGCGCTGATGATGTGGCGCGCACCCAGTTCGGCGAGGTAGGCGCAGGTGCGTAGCAGGGAGTGCCCTTCGTAGAGCACGTCATCGACCACCAGCAAGGTGGTTGCGGCAAGGTCGAGCTTGGCGAGTTCAGGGTTTTCGGTGAGTTGAGTATGGGCATGCAGGAGGCTCAGGTCGTCTGCATAGCGCTTGACCTTGATCGGGTAGAGCGGCAAGGGCGCAGCACCGGTGAGTGCCTGCAGGTGCAGTTGCAAGCGCTGCGCCAGCGGCTCACCACGCCGCTGAATGCCTACCAGTGCCACTTCGGACACAGGCAGGCAGGCCATGGCCTGGCGGGCCATCGAGCGCAGCACGCTGTCCAGATCGTCTTCGTCATACAGGCGGACCCTCGATGGAGCGGGGCGATTCATGGTGTTTCTCCTTTATTGGATATCACTGGGCGGGAGCCTACCCGGGCACCTTGAGATGGGCTTGATAAAAGCCAAGTGATAGCCAGCCGAGTCCGGGCCAGGAACCTGAGTTTAAGTGCATCGCGGATTACTGCATCTACCAGACGGGCGCAGGCACCCATATCCTGCTGATGACACTGATGGGCCATGGCCGGCACGCGAGATCTTTATTACCCGCATAGTTGACCTAAGATAACTTCTGCCGCCTTTCAGATCGTCGCGTTGCGCGGGCAGTGATAGCGTTGCTACATACGCTTTTGATCCCGAGGCGTGGCCATGTATCAGAACCTGGCTGTTCTGGCCGCCTTGCTGGTGCTGTACGCCAGCCTGGCCGGTGCGCTTGAGTCCAAACCTGTCAATGGGCCGCTGTTGTTTCTGCTGGCAGGCCTGGTGGCAGGCCCCTCTGGGCTCGGGTTGTTGAACCTTTTACTGGACCGCAACGATCTTCGCTTGCTGGCCGAGCTTACCCTCTCAATCGTCCTGTTCAATGATGCCGCCAAAGCCAACCTGGCCCAATTGCGGCAATCCCGTAGCCTGCCCTTGCGCTTGCTGACCCTGGGCCTGCCGCTGACACTGATTGCGGGCTGGTTTGCCGCCTGGCTGATGTTCCCACGGATGCCCTGGCTGGAGATGGCGCTGTTGTCGACCATACTGGCCCCGACCGACGCCGCCGTCGGCAAGGCCGTCGTAAGCAACCCCGACGTTCCGGCCGATGTGCGCGAGAGCCTGAATGTCGAAAGCGGCTTGAATGACGGCATTTGCGTGCCGGTACTACTCTTGCTGTTGGCATTGTTGACGGAGGCTCACTCGACGATGCCTTTTGCCTTGGCGGGCTACTTCTTCCTGGAGGAGTTGGGTATCGGAGTTCTCACGGGGGCGGCGCTTGCGCTGTTGGTAGGCGGGTTGTTACGTCTGTCGCAACGCCATTGCCTGCAGATCGAGGCCTGGCAGCAACTGGTGATGCCCGCGCTGGCATTACTGAGCTTCGCCAGCGCTCAGGCACTGGGGGGCAGCGGTTTTATCGCCGCGTTCTGCGCAGGGCTGCTGACAGGTTACCTGTTCAAACGGGAAACCCAGCCGTTGATCGTCACCGGCGAGTCGTGCGGTGAAGCGCTGTCGCTGCTGACCTGGGTGGTGTTTGGCGCCTATGTGGCGCCCAAGGCTTCGCAGATCATGGCGCCCTCCGTCTGGTTCTACGCACTTTCGAGCCTGTCGCTAGTGCGAATGCTGCCTGTCTGGCTCAGCCTGGCGGGGAGCACACTCAGCGCCGAGAGCCGCTTGTTCATTGGCTGGTTCGGCCCCCGTGGGCTCGCGTCCATCGTGTTCGCGATACTGATACTGGATGCGCCGTTGCAAGAGGCTGGCACGATCATCGCGTGCACCATCGCTTGCGTTCTGCTCAGCGTGGTATTGCACGGCATGAGTGCACTGCCGGGGGCGCGGCGGCTGGGGCGCAGCGCACGAGAATGAGGGTGTGACAGGGGACCGACCGGTATCATCGAGGCATGTACGCGCAGAAGCGCAGAAGTCATCCAGCAAAGAAAATGGGCTTGGTGGCTGACAGGGGCGGTCATACTGATCTTGTTTACCACATTGGCCAATCTTGGCGGCTCCTACATTATCGGCTGGCTGGGAGCCATCAGTGTATGGGGCGTGATTGAACCCGTTGCCGGTCTGAGCCTGATCGGTTGGTACTGGGTCAGCCCCACGCGCTTTCAAGAGGCCTGGAACCCAATGCATATACCCGTCGCACAGGCTGTTACCAGCAGCATCCCTCTGACGCTATCGGTGGCTGGCCATGGGCCCGAAGGGCCGTCGCGATGGGGTGGATTCCAGCGGTGCAGGCTCAGCGTTAAGATGGAACCGATTCATTTCTGCAGTTGGATAGGGAGCACTGAAATAGTGGTTGATATGGCTGCCTTCACACCGTGGTCGGCTCTGGCAGGCGGAGCACTAATAGGCCTGGCCGCCGGGCTGTTCGTGGTGGCGAACGGGCGCATTGCCGGTATCAGCGGTTTGCTCGGCTCGCTATTGCAGCGCACCGGAGAAGGGCGAGGCGAGAAACTGTCGTTTCTGCTGGGCATCATCGCGGCGCCACTTTTGTGGCGAGCGTTCTCGGCGATGCCCACGGTACATTTCAGTACGGCCCCCTGGTTGCTCATGGTCGCAGGGCTTCTGGTGGGCGTGGGTACCCGCTATGGCAGTGGCTGTACCAGTGGCCATGGTGTGTGTGGCCTTTCTCGCCTGTCCCCTCGCTCGGCGGTGGCCACGTTGTGCTTCATGGCAGCCGGCTTTGCCACCGTCTTCGTGGTTCGCCACCTTTACCCAGGAGCATGAAATGACCCGGATCAGCGCATTCATCGCGGGGTTGCTGTTCGGCATGGGGTTGTTGCTATCGGGCATGGCAAGCCCCACCAAGGTACTGGGGTTTCTCGACCTCGCGGGGCAGTGGGACCCGTCACTGGCACTCGTCATGGCGGGCGCGATCGGTGTTGCACTGCTGCCGATGGCGTGGGCGCGTCGGCACGCTGTGTCCTTGCTCGGCGGCGCGATGCAGTTGCCTGCCCGACGCGACATTGACCGACGGCTAGTGGGTGGCAGCCTGATCTTCGGCATTGGCTGGGGGCTAGCCGGGGTGTGCCCAGGGCCGGCCCTGGTGCTGCTGGCCGGCGGGTTTTGGCAAGGCTGGCTGTTTGTGGCAGCGATGCTGGCCGGCATGGCGCTGTTCAATGGGCTGGAAGTGCTTAGTAAACGCCGCCAGGCGTAAAGCAAGCTGCGGCCGTGCCGCGTAGACAACAGCGGGTGAGTTTCATTGGGTGAGGGCAGAGGAGACAACCCCATAGTCGTCTGAAACCCTCGGCCGCGTTCAGGGGGCGGGGAAGAAGGCTAGGTAGGCTCGCACCGTCGGCTGTTTTCGATCAGCTGCTGGAAATTCAGCATCAGGAAGCACCGGTAACTTTCGAAGACAGGGTGGTCACGGTGAAATGGGACAACCTGAATAAAGAATGGCGCTGAGCAATACACAATATCCCGGCCTGAGAATTATCGGATATTGAGGGAAGCGTGAAGGGCACTTTCCAGACAGGCTATGCGTATAACTCAACTAAATATTCATTTAGTCGAGTTGGGTCGCGCGCTTACATAAAAGAAGGGTAGTTTGGTATTTATTGCTCGGCAATGCAACCGACTGGCTTTATCTCAGGTTCTCTGGGTTATCGGGCTGCTGGCGCACGCTGATATCGGACAGCTTCGTGGCGAACTGAAGCGCTCAGGTAGCCTGGAGTTGGGCTTTGAGGATACAGAATGGCTGGCCTGCACCCGGGCGCCAGGCAAATTAAACGGGTGTACTGACTGAGACAGAGCTGTACAGGGCGATTATTTTGACCGATTTTATCGTTTATTGAGTGAGTAAACCGCTTTAGGCTGAGGGGTTGCCAAGGTTAGGCGAGAGCATGTATGGGGATTGATCTGGGCATCTAGGCTACTGAAAGTTCGTGGCGTCTGTGCAAATCAGAGCCAAATGCGATTGGACAAACCCGGTTCTACAAATATCTCATGCTTTATTTTCACTTGGATAATGATGAGCTACCTGAAACAGATCTCACCGATATTGCGTGTTCGGAACCGTACAGGATTGTCAGCGCAACCGCAGTCACTCGAGGCCATCGCGCCTAAATTCATTTTTGATGCTGTAAGTCCAAAGTTTCTTCTGATTTCACAGGTGAGACCTCTGGTCAGAAAAAGGAGTTCGCCCCGGTGCTTGTGTTTTCATCGATGAGTAAGCATACGCGGCCTTCGCAAGTCTTCAGAAATAGCAAAGGCGCTGGCGCGTTTGCTTAACGCAGTCTACGTGGCTGCAGTAACACATAGACGTCAATCGACACCTTCATGACGAGGCTCGTCGCGCCAGGAAGCGGCTTGTATCCATGGCATCGGTGGACAGAAGCGTTGAATGGGTCTGCAGCTGTGAGAGCGATCCGAGCAGCAAGATGGATCGGAATGAGGCAAAAAATCGGCCTAGGTCGATTTACTTTCGAGATTAGGGTCAGAGGCTTCCGTGTACTGTCACAGCTGGAAAGGCGCCTGAGCGGTCATGTGCCTTTTAAATCTGCCCACCCAGCAGTACCGGTGACTAATACGATGTTATGCATAATGCATATTATGTTAAATCGTATGCTATGTCAGATCGATGCGCGGCCCCTGTCTGTTTCCGCTAACCTACACATCGGAGTTTTTGTTCATACTGGTACTGTTCTCTCTTGCCAAAACAGGCGTGGCGCCGCAAGCCCTGTGATCACCGTACCCGCTAACTGATGTGACAGTCATTATCCATAACCCGCCAAGGTCATATCAAAGGCGCTGCCTGTTGGACGAAGTGAAATAGGCAAGGATCATTGATCTTTATCAATTGTTAACGGTTAATCGAGTTCACGCTGATAACGACGCAACGCCGCACCGTCACGGCGTACCCGCCGTAAGCAATCCATCGTCGATTACCTGTTGGCGATAGCACTGTTCGATGGCCCTTTCCCGGGCTTTGAACCTGCCAACCTGCTGTCAAGATCAAGCGAGACTGCCAGGTGCGCCCACCCTGCAGAATTTACGTAGTCAAGCATTGTGCATTAGCCCCCTATTCGGCCACGCGTTGCACGTTGCCGGACCGAGGTTCAAAACATTGAACGCGGCAAGGAGTTTGCGATGGCTGATTCAAGCAAAAAAATGAGCCTGGTCGGGCTCACGACGTTGGTGACAGTCAACATGATGGGTTCGGGGATCATCATGTTGCCTACCAACATGGCTCAACTGGGCGCTGTCTCGCTGTTGTCGTGGCTTTTCACGGCAATCGGCTCGATGGCCATCGCTTATTGTTTTGCCCAGTGCGGCGTCTTCTGCTCACGCTCTGGCGGGTTGTCCGCCTACACCGAAGAGGCTCACGCGAAGTCGGGTTTTTTCCTCTGCTCATACCTGTACTTCCTGTCTCTGGCCATCGCCAACGTAGCCGTGGCCATCTCTGCGGTGGGCTACATGACCGCTTTCTTGCCCTGGCTGGGTAGTGGTGCCATCCCGTTGTGCATAGGCACCATCGGGCTAATCTGGCTGACCACCTTCGCCAACTTCGGCGGCCCCGGCATCACCGGCAAGATCGGTGCTTTCACGGTCTGGGGCGTGATCATTCCGGTAGCGGGCCTTTGCATCATCGGCTGGTTCTGGTTCAAGCCCGATGTACTGGTCGCCGCCTGGAACCCTAACAATCTGCCGATTTCCGAGTCCATCGCCAAAGCCATTCCTCTGACCCTGTGGGCGTTCCTGGGCATGGAGTCGGCGGCCCAAGCCACCGATGCCGTGGAAAACCCCAAGCGCAACGTGCCACTGGCCTGCCTGTTCGGCACCTTGGGGGCTGCCGGTGTCTACATACTGTCGACCACCGTCATCCAGGGCATCATTCCCAATGCCGATCTGGCCAAGTCCACGGCGCCCTTCGCGCTGGTCTACGCCACGATGTTCAATCCGTTGGTAGGCCATATCGTCATGGCCCTGGCGGTCATGGCGTGTGTCGGCTCGCTGCTGGGGTGGCAATTTACCTTGGCACAAACTGCCAAGATGACCGCCGACCAGAACCTGTTCCTCAAGTTCTTCAGCAAGGTCAATGCCATGAACGCCCCTGTCGTCGGCATGATCGTCTGTGGCGTGCTGCAAACCTTGATGGCCTTGTCGACCATTTCACCGGATGCCGCCGCCCAGTTCAGCAAGCTGGTCAACCTGGCGGCGGTGACTAACCTCATCCCATATTTAACCGCGCTGACTGGTCTGCTGGTCATCATGTACAAGGCCGGTGTCTCAACGACGATCTACGCGCGCAACCTGGTAGTGCTGCTGGTTGCGGTGACGTACTCCTTGTATGCCCTGTATGCCTGCGGCAAGGATGCGATCATGGGCGGCACCCTGGTACTGGCCTTCGGTTACCTGCTCTACGGTTTCCTCGCCAAGCGTTTCACCGACACGCTGCCAGCCGAACAGGCCGGGGCCGGCAATCCTTAGGCGCGGCAGCCAGGACTGCACAGACATCTGCATACGGGGAAACCGGACATGAACGTACCATTCATCAAAACCACCCGTTTTTTGCTCGCTCTGGCGTTTTTGACGCTGCCTTTGATGGCCAGTGCCTCCACACTTGAACGCGTGCGCAGCAGCCACAGCTTCACCATGGGCTACCTGCCAGACCTGGCCCCCTTCAGCACGCAGGAAGGCGACAAAGCCAGCGGCTATGCCATCGAGCAATGCCTTAAAGTTGCAGACAAGCTCAAGCGCGAACTTGGCCTGCCGGACCTGCAAGTGCGCTACCAGCCGGTTACGGTTTACGACCAGGTCAGTGCGGTTAGCCAGGGGAAAGTCGATATTCTCTGCACGCCGACTCCGCCCACTCTGGAACGGCGCAAGACGATCAGTTACGCCATACCGATCTACACCGCCGGTCTCTCTGTCGTGGTGCGCAAGGATGCCCCCGAATCGCTGCTTAATGTACTCAATGGCAAAGTCGCCAATAGCGGACCGACCTGGCGAGCAAGCATCAACAGTGGTCTGGCCAACCACACATACGCCACCATTGAGGGCGGTATAACCGAAGACTGGATTCGCGAAAGGATGCGCCTACTTGGTGTAATCGCTTCACTGGTTACAGTGGCCAACAACGATGAGGGCATCAAGCTGGTCGCCGACGGCAAGGCGGACGCGTTCTTTGCCGAGCGCATGTTGCTGAAAAACCAAATAGCCAAGGAAGGGGCTCCCAAAAACCTGATGCTCCTGGACCGCATATTCGAGTACTCGCCGGTGGCGATGATGGTGGAGCGCAATGACGAAGACTTCCGCCTGCTGGTCGATACGGCCTTGAGCGAAGCCTATCGTTCGGGCTCCATTGAAAAGGACTACGACAAATACTTGGGAGGGACCAACGATATCGTGAAAAAATTGTTCAGGGTGTATGCGTTGCCCGAGTGACATCCATCGCTACAGGCCGTCTGCGAGCAGCCTTCCAGGCACTGCATGAAAAGCCGTCTCAAGGCTTTTCATACAGACGCTAACCTTGGCCGCAGGTCAGTAGCAGATACGCCATTTCCTGAGCGCGGCAAGTGTCGAGGAAACCATGGGGGATTCAGCCTGCTCATCCACAGGCAAAAGAAACGGCCTTTGAGGTCGTTTCTTTTTTTGCGTCTTTGATCGAACTTAGGAAACCCAAGACTCGACCACATCAGATCCATATTGAGCCTTCCACTCCTTCAGCAGTTTGTGGTTGCCACCTTTGGTCTCGATGATCTCGCCGTTGTGCGGGTTCTTGTACTGCTTAACCTGACGAGCGCGACGAGGTGCTTTCTCTGCGGCAGCAGGTGCGGCACGGCGACTGGCCTGTGGATCCAGAAGGTTGATGATGTCACGAAGGCTATAGCCATATTTGCCCAGCAGATCGCGGAGTTTGGTCTCAAACTCGATTTCTTTCTGAAGCTCACGGCTGCCTTTCATGGCCTCCAGTTCGGCCAACTGGGCGGCCAATTTTTGCTCAAGTTGTCTAAATTCTGCCAGACGCGACATGGGGATACTCCGAAGTTGGACAGGTGACCTTTAGTGCATCCTAACGCAGTTTAAATTCAAACCGAAATGAAAATCAGGGCCACCTGCCCCACTTGCCTGCTGCAGAGCAAGCGCCACACCGCCAATTTCTCATTTAGAGATGCCTGAATTTGAAACCCTCCAGCCTGACCTTGGCGAGTAGAAAGTTATCTACGCTGACACGCGCCAGCGCTGCATGGTCCACTCAGCCGACATTACGACTACCGCAACTGACAGAGCCTAGAACTCCACCCTCCCCCGACCCGCCTTGACAGCGCTGCGCCTGGCTTTTCCTTCGAGGCGGCGGGTCTTGGAGCCCAGGGTCGGCTTGGTGGGGCGACGTTTCTTATCGGTCCTGCCAGCGGTGATGATCAACTCGGCAAGACGCGCCAAAGCGTCCGCACGGTTCTGCTCCTGTGTGCGGTACTGCTGGCCCTTGATGATCAATACGCCGGCGCCGGTGATTCGACTGTCATGCAGCGCCAGCAGCCGCGCCTTGTAAAACTCGGGCAACGATGAAGACGGGATGTCGAAGCGCAGGTGCACGGCGCTGGACACCTTGTTGACGTTCTGCCCGCCCGCGCCTTGCGCGCGGATGTAGGTGAGTTCGATTTCGGCATCCGACAGATGCACGTTGTTGGAGATGGTCAACATGATAGGGCCCTTTTCATTCCCCATTATCACAGACTGCGCCGCTGTCCCATAGGACAACACATAATGCTCTGTTCGTTCAGGGTCATCGTGAGCGCCACAACGCAGAAAGCTGCACCTGAGCGCTAGGCCAGCGCGTACAAACTGAACCTGCGGGGACAACTGACCGAGTGTGAAGGCCCAAGAGGCGGTCGTTACTGGATTGCCTCGACCACTGACATCACCCTCTCGGACGAGTCCCCATGGCGTTCGTAATCGGACGCGCAGGCCACGATGCCATGCTTGCGGAGCGTGTCCTTGCCCAGCCGTTCAGCGAACGTAATTATTCAATGAGCGTTAGCGGACGCTCGGGTTTTCCAAAGCGAAAGCAACACGCCGCCAATCAGAAGGCCGATGGTAACGCTCAACGATATTTCGGCGGGTACTTTACCCACCACGTCATGAAGGAAGATTTTAGCGCCGATAAAGACAAGCACCAGAGCCAGCGCGTACTTAAGGTAAACAAAGCGACTGATCATCGCAGCCAATGCAAAATAGAGCGCTCGCAAGCCGAGAATAGCAAAGATGTTCGACGTATAAACGATGAACGGGTCCTGTGTGATTGCAAATATTGCAGGCACGCTGTCAACAGCAAACACTAAATCTGCACCTTCAATCAGGACAAGTGCAAGGAATAGTGGCGTCACCCATAGAGTTCTTTTTCCTGACATGTCAGGCAAGCGGACCACAAAGCGTTGACCGTGCAATTCTTTGGTAATGCGTAGGTGTGTGCGCAGGTATCTGACGAAACGGTTGTTTTCCAAGTCAGGCGCATGATCGACGCGAGCGAATAGCATCTTTACCCCGGTGAAGACCAGGAACGCGCCGAAGCAGTAAAGTATCCAACTAAACTGGGCGATGAGCGCAGCCCCGAGGCCGATCATGATAGCCCTCAAGACGATGACCCCCATGATCCCCCAAAACAATACTCGGTGCTGGAACTCCCGAGGAATGGCCAGAAAACTGAAGATCAGCGCAATAACGAAAACGTTATCCATTGACAGGGATTTTTCAATCAAGAAACCTGTCACATAGTCCATGCTGGCGTCGCTGCCTTTCTGGAAATACACCCAGACCGCGAACAGAAGGCCCATACTGATGTAGCCCGCAGACAGCAACAAGCTCTCTTTGACTCCAATTTCCCGATTGCCGCGATGGAGCACACCCAAGTCAAGCGCCAACAGTGTTAGCACAACAGCGAAAAAGGAAAGCCAAAGCCAGAGGTCAGTACCAAGAACGTCTTGATTGAGATACGCATTAAGGGCAGACATGAGCCCCTCCTGTATAGTCGTAGTTCAACAACTATGACTCCGACATGGCGGTATAACCGTCAGAGGGGCCCGGCGTCACGAAGAAAGAATTTATCGGGCGCGAGTAGGCTGCAAGTAGAAAACATTTACAAATCATGTCCATGACAAGCTAAAACGCATGTAGTGGAAAACTCATTTCGGACACCTGATAGCACCAGGCTCAATGATGCCCCGCACGTTATCAGCGCTTCATTGGAGCAAAGCGGCGTTTGCTCGCGATCAAGCGCCACTTCACGGTCAACCCGATGCAGCGCCTTCCGTCGCTCAGCGGGCACCCGCTACGCACGCCAGTGCCGAACATTGGGTGAACAATCCAAAAAGGCATTTCACCATGACACCAGCAAAACCTTTTACGTTACTGCTTGCACTCTGCCTGGGCTGCGCTTCACCACTTGCTTCGGCCGCCACAGACCTGAACCATCAGCGCGCCCCTGGCATGCAATCGAACGACAGTGGACAAATGAACGACCAAGGCGGAGCGACTGGCTCGGGAGCACCCGCCGATGGAATGGGTACGGGTGATGGCGGCACTGACGACAATGGGACGAACAATACCGGAGGTGACGGTACCGACAGCGATTCGGGAACCGGCAGTCATGGCGCTGGTAGTAACGGCACAGACGCGGGGGTTGGTGGCAGTGGCTCAAACGGAAGTGGATCACGCGCAGGTTCCGGCACTTAGCTGATAGGGCCGATCGCCAGAGATCACCCGTCCATCACCCGGAGCGTCAGTTCTACCCTGGTTTTCAACCGTTCATGCAACCCATGCAGGAGTAAATACCATGCCACGCGGGGACAAAGACAAGTACACGGACAAGCAGAAACGCAAGGCCGAGCACATCGAGCAATCTTACGAAGACAAGGGCGTGGGCAAGGATGTAGCCGAAGCACGCGCCTGGGCCACCGTCAACAAGCAATCCGGAGGCGGTGAAAAACACACAGGCTCGGGAAGCAGGACACCGTCACACGCGAAGAAGACCGCACGCTCGGATTCGGCCAAGCGCGCCGCTGAATCTCGCCAGGGGCATTCGCGGACGTCGCACGCGTCGCTGGAATCGCAAAGCAAGGAAAGCCTTATGAAAGAGGCACGCAGCAAAGACATCAAGGGGCGCTCGACCATGACCAAGGCACAGCTGATTGAAGCCCTGCAAAAACACGGGTGACTGCAGAGAATCGTCATAGCGCAAGGCCCGCGAGCCGCGCACTCATCGCCAATGCGTCATTAACGCGCCCCTGATGCCGCTGACCGGGTCTTGCTCGGGGAGCGGAACCTTGGCGATGCGCGCCAACGCGCGATTGTGCGCGGCACTGTCGGGCCGCTGAATGTCATAGTCCTCCTGCCCATGAGGATAGGCGCCAACCACCAGGAAGTCATCGCTGCATTCGATGCGGCGATGACCAGTGCCTGCCGGCAGTACCAGCACGTCCCCACGTTTCACGCTCACGCTCTGCCCGCACTCTCCGCCCAGCGTCAACCGGGCCCACCCGCAAGCAATGCCCAGTGCCTCATGGGCGTTAGGGTGAAAGTGGTGATAATCGAAGATCCCGTCGCGCCAGAGCGGGGTCCATTCGTGCGCTGCAAACAGGACCTCGAAGGCACATGCCCCCGAGGGAACAAGCGGCAGCCGGTAGAACAGTACGGGAAAACGGCTATTGGGCGTCGCGCCGTCGTCTTCGAAATACAAGGCCTGCAGGCTGACATCCGCTGTATCCATGAGCGTCATAGTGCGCACCCTGATCATGTCATCGGTTCACTTTCGAACCCGTCGCCTGTCGTCGGGTTCCAACTGGCAGATCGGTGCACATACCGTTGAAACTTTCGCCGCACGTGCCAAGTCCAGACGCCTATCAACAACTGAACGGGAGCAGGTAATGACCGGCACGGTAGGCGACTTTTTGGTGGAGCGTCTGTATCAATGGGGAGTGCGGCGCATCTTCGGTTACCCCGGCGATGGCATCAATGGGATGTTTGGCGCGCTGGGTCGGGCCAATGGCAAGATTGAGTTCATCCAGGCCCGCCATGAGGAAATGGCCGCTTTCATGGCCAGCGCCCATGCCAAGTTCACCGGCGAGCTTGGCGTTTGCATCGCCACCTCTGGCCCAGGCGCCTCGCACCTGCTTACCGGCCTGTACGATGCGCGCATGGACCATCAGCCGGTGCTGGCCATCGTCGGCCAACAGGCCCGTGCCGCACTGGGTGGGCACTACCAGCAGGAGCTGGACCTGCTGTCGATGTTCAAAGATGTAGCCGGCGCGTTCGTCCAGCAGGCCTCTACACCGGAGCAGGTGCGCCACCTGCTAGATCGCGCTGTTCGTACGGCCATCGGCGAACGCCGCGTCACTGCCGTCATCCTGCCGAACGACCTGCAGGACCTCCCCTACAACGAGCCACCGAGGGCTCACGGTACCGTGCATTCGGGCATCGGCTACAGCAAGCCCAGGGTGTTGCCGTTCGACGAAGACCTGCAGCGCGCCGCCGATATACTCAACACCGGGCACAAGGTGGCGATACTGGTGGGTGCCGGTGCGCTGCAGGCGACAGAGCAGGTAATTGCGATCGCCGAAAAGCTCGGCGCAGGGGTGGCCAAAGCATTGCTGGGCAAGGCTGTGCTGCCGGACGATCTCCCTTGGGTCACCGGGTCTATCGGCCTGCTCGGTACCGAACCCAGTTATCAGCTGATGACCCAATGCGACACATTGCTGATGATCGGCTCCGGCTTCCCCTATTCCGAGTTTTTGCCCAAGGAAGGCCAGGCGCGTGGCGTGCAGATCGACCTGCAACCAGACATGCTCAGCTTGCGCTACCCGATGGAGGTCAACCTGGTCGGCGACGCCAGCGAGACACTGCGTGCCCTGTTGCCCTTGCTCGAGCACAAGACCGAACGGCGCTGGCGCGAAAAGGTCGAGACCTGGCGCGCGCAGTGGGACAAGACCGTGACCAAACGCGCACTGGTCAAGGCTGACCCGATCAATCCGCAACGCGTGGTCCATGAGCTGTCCCCTCGCCTGCCCGACCGCGCCATCATCACCAGCGATTCCGGTTCCTGTGCCAACTGGTTTGCCCGCGACCTGCAGATTCGCCAGGGTATGCAGTGCTCGCTGTCCGGTGGCCTGGCCTGCATGGGCGCAGCCGTGCCCTATGCGATTGCGGCCAAGTTCGCCCACCCGCAGAGCGCCGTGCTTGCCCTGGTGGGCGATGGGGCGATGCAGATGAACAACCTGGCCGAACTGATCACCGTGGCCAAGTACTGGCAACAGTGGGAGAACCCGCAATGGATCTGTGCAGTGTTCAATAATGAAGACCTCAACCAGGTGACCTGGGAGCAACGGGTCATGGAGGGCGACCCCAAGTTCGACGCTTCGCAGTCGATTCCTGACGTGCCCTATCATTTGTTCGCCATTTCCATTGGCCTGCAAGGTATCTATGTCGATCGCGAAGAGGACGTTGCCGCCGGGTGGGAGCGCGCGCTAGCTGCTGATCGGCCAGTACTGATCGAGTTCAAGACCGACCCGAACGTGCCGCCCCTGCCACCCCACATCAACCTGGGCCAAGCGAAGAAGTTTGCCAGTACCTTGCTCAAGGGTGATCCCGACCAGGCGGGCATTATCGTGCAGACAGCCAAGCAGGTGCTCGGCTCGGTGCTGCCGGGCAAGAAATGATCGGCACATCGGCGAGCCGGCTGAACGTTTACTCAGCCGGCCCGGTCGCACAACAGAGACGCAGCCGACTGCGCAAACCCTGACCGTGAGGACCTACCATGAGCGCGATCTCTCCCAATGGGGTTGAAGAACACCCCATCGGCCTGACCCTGAATGGTCAGCGACTGACACTGCAGGTGAATCCCTGGACCACACTCCTCGACCTTCTGCGCGAGCAGTTGGACCTGGTCGGCACCAAGAAGGGTTGCGACCATGGCCAGTGCGGGGCCTGCACGGTGCTGCGCGATGGCAAGCGCATCAATGCCTGCCTGACCTTGGCCATCATGTGCGACGGGGCCGAACTGGTGACCATCGAAGGGCTGGTCAGCGGCGACGTTCTGCACCCCATGCAGCGTGCATTCATCACCCACGATGCTTTCCAGTGCGGTTACTGCACCCCGGGGCAGATCTGCTCCGCAGTCGGGCTTGCCCGCGAAGGGCGCGCCTACACCCGCGAGGCCATTCGCGAACAGATGAGCGGCAATCTTTGCAGGTGCGGTGCATACGGCAACATCGTCGCGGCGGTGGAAGAAGCCCTCCCGATGATGACGGATCTGGCCCAGCCACCACGAGGGCCGAATCCATGACGCCTTTCAGCTACCACAAGCCCGCATCCATCAGCGAAGCCGTGAGCCTGGCTGACGCTAGCTCGCACTTCATTGCCGGGGGCACCAACCTCGTCGACCTGATGAAAGAAAACGTGGTTCGCCCCCAGCGCCTGATCGACATTTCCGGGCTTGGGCTGAACCGCATCCAACCCACGCCAAACGGAGGCTTGTTGATCGGCGCATTGGTGAGCAACGCCGACCTGGCCTGGCACCCGATGATCGAGCAGCACTATCCATTGCTGTCGGACGCGATCCTGGCAGGGGCATCACCGCAATTGAGGAACATGGCCAGCACCGGTGGCAACTTGCTGCAACGTACTCGTTGCTACTACTTCTACGACACCGGCACCCCCTGCAACAAACGTGAGCCCGGCAGCGGATGCCCGGCGCGTACCGGCTTGAACCGTATCCACGCGATTCTCGGTGCCAGTGATGCCTGTGTCGCGACCCACCCCTCGGATATGTGCGTGGCATTGGCAGCGCTCGAAGCCGTGGTGCATGTGCAGGGGCCGCGCGCAGAGCGCCAAATACCTTTTGCGGCGTTTCATCGCCTCCCCGAGGACACCCCGGAGCGAGACAATCAGCTGGCAGTCGATGAACTCGTGGTCGCCATCGAGCTGCCGCCTCCGGTGTTCGAACAACATTACCGTTATCTGAAAATTCGCGACCGCGCCTCCTACGCGTTCGCGCTGGTGTCGGTCGCCGCAGCCTTGAGCTTCGATGGCCAGGTGATCCGGCAAGCTCGCCTGGCGCTGGGCGGCGTTGCCCACAAGCCGTGGCGAGACGCGGTTGTGGAGCGCATGCTGGCCGGCCAGGCGCCTAGCGAAGCGCTTTTCATCCGGGCCGCAAAAACGTTGCTGCAAGGTGCAAAACCTCTGAGCCACAACGGTTTCAAGGTCACGCTCGCCCAACGCGCCATTGTGCGGGCACTGGATGACGCGGCGCGCGGCGCCGCTAACGGGGGGGCACGACCATGATCAAACCTACACCGGTATCCGGCACGTCCCTGGACCGCGTAGACGGCGTGGCGAAGGTCACCGGGCAGGCGCGTTACGCGGGCGAATACCCCGAAGTGGACCTGCTCCATGGCAGCGTTGTGTCCAGTACCATCGCCCGAGGTCGGGTACTCAACATCGACAGTGCGCAGGCACTGCGCGTGCCCGGCGTGGTCGCCGTGCTGGACCATGACCAACGTCCGCATATTTCCAGTTATGACGACGACTACAGCGACGCCGATTCCGCGAAGGGGGCGCCGTTTCGGCCCTTGTTCAATGATCGAGTGCTCTACAACGGGCAACCGCTGGCGCTGGTGGTCGCCCAGACCCTCGAGCTGGCCCGGTATGCAGGTTCGCTGATCAGGATCGAGTACGCCGAGGAGCCCCACCAGACAGACCTGGGCGCATGCCAGCAGTCACATGCGGCACCCGCCGAAACACCGGCGCCGCGTGGCGACTTTGCCGCGCAGTTTGCCAGGGCCCCGGTGCAGGTGGATGCCACCTACCTGACTGCCAACGAGTACCACAACCCCATGGAGCCGCATGCATCGACCGTGCTCTACAAGGCCGACGGCACACTGGAAATTCACGACAAGACCCAAGGCACGCAGAACTGCCAGGACTACCTGCACAAGGTGTTCGGCCTGCCCAAGGCAAGCATCCGCGTGCGCGCGGCGTTCGTCGGCGGTGCCTTCGGCTCGGGCTTGCGTCCGCAGTACCAGTTGCCGCTGGCAGTGATGGCGGCATTGCACCTGCAGCGCTCGGTGCGCGTCACGCTGACTCGCCAGCAAATGTTCACCTTTGGCTACCGGCCGCGCACCGAGCAACGCCTGCGCTTGGGCGCGGACGTAAACGGGCAGTTGCTGGCGATCGCCCACGATGCACTTGGCCAAACCTCCCGCTTCGAGGACTTCACCGAGCACGTGGTGGAATGGAGTGGCATGCTCTACCAGTGCGACAACGTTGCCCTCAGCTATCGCCTGGCCTCGCTCGACGTGTACACCCCGCTGGACATGCGTGCGCCTGGTGCCGCGTCGGGGATGATTGCCCTGGAGTGCGCCATGGATGAACTCGCCTGTGCAGCGCAGATAGACCCGCTTGAACTGCGCCGGCGCAATTTCACCGCCAACAATGCCAACGAGGGCAAACCCTACTCCAGCAAGGAACTGCTGGCGTGCTACCGGCAAGGTGCCGAACGTTTTGGCTGGCAAAACCGTAATCCGCAACCGCGCAGCATGCGCCATGGCAACCAACTGGTCGGCTGGGGGATGGCCGGTGGTGTCTGGGAAGCCATGCAGATGAAGGCCAGCGCCAAAGCACGCTTCGATGCCCAAGGCCACCTCACCGTCTGCAGTGCCACCACCGATATCGGGACCGGCACCTATACCGTCATGACGCAGATCGCAGCCGACGCGGCTGGCGCCAGGGTGCAGGATGTCACCTTCGTGCTGGGAGACTCTTCACTGCCCACTGCACCCCTTCAGGGCGGATCGTTTACGGTGTCGTCGGTCGGTTCGGCCGTGCGCCAGGCCTGCCAGGTACTGCGCACCAAAGTGCTGGAACATGCGCGCAGGATGTACCCCCAAGTGGCCAGCACGGCCCGGGAGCAGATCATTTTCGCCGATGGCTACCTGCATGCAGGCAGCCATCGCCTGGCCTTGGCGGACATCATCGCCAGCGCCCCCGAAGGTGAGTTCGAGGTGCAAATCGACGCCGAGCCCGGCGCCAGGCGCCAGCCGTTCTCCACCGCCACGCATTCGGCGGTATTCGTGGAAGTCCACGTCGACGAGGACCTTGGCACAATCAAGGTAGTACGGGTAGTCAGCGCCGTGGCAGCGGGACGGGTTATCAACCCGAAAACCGCACGCAGCCAGATCTTGGGAGGCGTGGTATGGGGGGTGGGTATGGCCCTGCACGAAGCCGCGTTGACCGATCATCGGTTGGGCCGCATCGTCAACCACAACCTGGCGGAGTACCACATCCCGGTCAACGCAGACAGCGGGGATATCGAGGTGATCTTCGTTGAAGAGCACGACGATATCGTCAACGAGCTGGGGTCCAAGGGTGTGGGCGAAATCGGCGTCGTTGGGGTGGCAGCCGCCGTGGCCAATGCGGTCTACCATGCCACGGGCAAGCGTGTGAGGGAGTTTCCGATCACGCTCGACAAGGTGCTGTGATCCGGCGGGGCCAAGGCCCCGCTCGCTGCCTGCGTCGAGACGGGCTCTTTAGGCTGATCGCATACCGACTGCTTTTCGCCAACTCCAGGTCCTTGGCGGGCAGGCCCAGGGTTGAACGGGCGGTTCTGGTTCAGGCCCAGCCAGACCAGGCCCACGCGGTCGACCATCTAACAAGGGCTCAGGCGCTCCTGATGGCCTGTATATGATCCTGGGTGCTGCCAGGTTGAGCGGTCGAGCTTTGATTGGTGTTGTCCATCGTTATGCCCTCGAGCCTGATGGGTCAGCGAATGCCCTATTGGTTGGGCATTCATTCGGGGGACGCAGGGTGAAGGCGGAAGCTCAGCCCTTATGATCTATAACATTTACCCGGACTACCAAAGGAAACAGCGCGATAAACGTTCAACGTTTAAACCGGTGCAACGGCTTTAAACGTAACGGTAATCCGCACCAGGCAGCCCTTCAGAGATTCACCGCTGGCGACGATCCTGATCACGTGCCGCTTTTTGCGCGGTGGAATCATGCGATGTTCCCGTGGATCCATCCGGGCGATGCGCATCGTTGTCCCGTTCTTCCTCGCCGTGAGATTTCTGTGAACCTGACTTTTTTGAAAGGACTTCTTTGGTCATGATGTTCCTACTCTTCGCTGTGATCAGGAGAGCTCGGCCCAGTGCGCCAACACATTAGCGCTGCTGCCCCTCTCCATGAAGGAGGGCTGGGAACTGAACAAAGTTCAGACAGGTTTCAGGGAAGGGACAGGCGGACAAGCCATGCGCTGAACCAAATGTCCCAGGATTGCGTCCACCGCAAAAGAACACGCGAGTCGATACCCTTATGGCGACCGAACCTGTATTAGCTGCGCTCGGCTACCTCAAAGAGAACCGGTTGATCCTTTCCACCGCCGAATCATGCACCGCAGGTTGCATGGTCGCCTTGTTGGCGGCGGTGCCCGGCACTGGAGAAGTGCTGGAAAGTGGCTATGTCGTTTATTCGCCCTGTGCGAAAAAACGCTTGCTGGGGGTCAGCGCCGAGACAATCGAGCGATACGGTCTCACCAGCGAAGCCGTGGCCTGGGAGATGGCTTTGGGCGCGTTGAGAGACAGCAGTGCGAACGTGGTGATTGCAACGACAGGTGTTGCAGGGCCCAACCCTGAATCCGGGGTGCCCCCGGGGACGATGTGCTTTGCCTGGGCCTTCGCCGGCGAGCCTGTAGCCGTATTTACACGTACCCAACGTTTCTTTGGGGAAAGGTCGGACGTGATGCGGCAGGGTGCGCTATTCGGGCTGACGCGCCTGGCCCATTACCACCAACGCTGGCTTCGCGGCGAACGCGCCTGAGGGCAAGTGAAAAGCGGACGACGAGCTGATTTCCAGACGTTATCCCATCCGGGAAGACATACCCATGCAAAAGCGAGTTTAGCGCTTCGAGCGTGTAGCTTGGTATGTGCGGGTGATCATTGTCCTGCTGGCTTTGGCCGGGCTGTCGGTAATGACCCGTTGAGCGACGCCCAATCGATAAGCCAGGATGGTCGACTAAAGACAGCGCGCAGCCTGGACGCTCCATAATTCCGGCGGCCGCGAGTCTCGGCCAAGCGTTCTGAACCAGGTTATGTGCTCGCCAGTCCTACTTCCAAACGCAATCAATTGGGTACGCGTGATGAATGACTGGATCGACTTTCTCGAATGGCCTGCCATGGTCCTGACCGTGCTCGCTGCCTGGTGCATCGGCTCAGGGCGCCCAGGCCGGCGCAAACTGGGTTTCTGCTGCTTCATTGCCAGCAATGTGCTGTGGGCAATCTGGGGATGGCAGGCGCAGGCCTGGGCCCTGATCATCCTGCAGGTTTTCCTGTGCGCCATGAACCTGCGGGGCTGGAAGAAAAACGCCGCGATGCAACCGGGCTGATCGCTTGAACTTTTCCCTCTCTCTTGGCTTCCCCTGCATACCCATCACGGAAATACACGGCTGCAGGAGCAAATTCCATGAGAGCATTGACCTACCACGGCGCAAACGATGTCAGGGTCGATACCGTCCCAGACCCCATCATTCAAGATCCGGACGATATCATCCTTCGGGTAACCGCAACCGCCATTTGCGGCTCGGATCTACACCTTTATCGGGGCAAGATCCCGCAGACCGAGGCGGGTGATATTTTTGGCCATGAGTTCATGGGGGTCGTCGAGGATACCGGCAGGGCCGTTACCAACCTGCAGATCGGCGACCGCGTGGTGGTTCCTTTCGTCATTGCCTGCGGCAGTTGCTTTTTCTGCCAACACGACCTGTTCGCCGCCTGCGAAACCACCAACACCGGTCGCGGGTCACTCATCAACAAAAAAGGCATCCCGCCCGGAGCCGCACTCTTCGGATATAGCCATCTGTATGGAGGCATCCCCGGAGGACAAGCTGACTACGTTCGAGTGCCGAAAGCCAATGTTGGCCCGTTCAAGGTGCCAACCGCGCTGGCTGATGACAAGGTGCTGTTTCTCTCCGATATCCTGCCAACCGCCTGGCAGGCAGTCCTCAACGCCGAGATCGGCCAGGGCTCTTCATTAGCCATTTATGGCGCGGGGCCGGTGGGTCTGCTGACTGCCGCCTGCGCGCGAATGCTCGGTGCCCAGACCATCTTCATGGTCGATGACAACGACTACCGTCTGACCTATGCCCAGGACGCTTACGGTGTCACCGCTATCAACTTCGAGCAGGATGACGACCCTGCCGACAGCATCATCCGCCAGACACCAGGCATGCGCGGTGTCGACGCGGTCATCGATGCCGTTGGCTTCGAGGCCAAGGGCAGCACCGCCGAAACAGTCATGACGGCATTGAAGATCGAAGGCAGCAGTGGCAAGGCCTTGCGCCAGAGCATTGCAGCTGTGCGCCGCGGAGGCATTGTCAGTGTCCCCGGCGTGTATGCCGGCTTCATCCACGCCTTCATGTTCGGCGACGCATTCGACAAAGGCCTCACGTTCAAGATGGGCCAGACACATGTGCAGAAATACCTGCCAGAGCTGCTTGAGCACATCGAGGCCGGTCGTCTGCAACCCGAGCGCATCGTCACCCACCGCCTCGCCCTGGAGGAAGCGACCATGGGCTACAGGATGTTCGACCAGAAACAGGACAACTGCCGCAAGGTCATTCTGGTTCCCGGCGCGGCATCCGGCACCTTGGGCCCCGAATACGTGTAAGCCACAGGAGACAAGCCTATGAACGACCTTGCCATGTATTTCTGGATTGCAGTGGCGGCCATTCTGTTGCTCATCGACTTATGGGCCATCGTGAGTGTGTTCAGAAGCGACCAGTCCGACGCCTGCAAAGTGCTATGGGCCTTGGTGATCGTCGTGCTTCCGATCGTGGGCCTGGCCATCTGGGGCGTTGCCGGGCCGCGCGGTATCAAGCGCGGAACCGGGCCGACATCCGACGAACACAGCAAAGGTTGAACGTTTTGCAACGCACATCGAAAGGGGTCATTATTATGATCGATCAAGCGACAGGCATGAAACCAGGCGAACGTTACCGCGTCGAGAACGTCGAGCGCGCCCATCAATTCCCCGGCTTTTTTCTGGACGGTAGATATTACCTTGGCCCCGAACTGCTGACGGCTGTCGGCTGGCTTGAAGGCACGAAGTTCATTTATGACAGCCTGGATGCGGAGGGTGAGCCGGTATTCCCCGATCGGGTGGCCGGCACCATCGAGGGGCTGAAATTGGTGCTGGTCGACGGCACCGCCCTGGAGCTCTCGAGGATAGAAGCCCGTGCTTTCCTCGAATCTGCGACTGACGCGTTCGAGCAAGATTCACCGCCGGCCGAGCCTTCATGCTCAGCACAGGTAAAAGGCCCGTTGCGCGGCAAGGTCGTGGTCATCACCGGCGCTTCAAGTGGCATAGGGAGGGCCACCGCGCATGCGTTTGCCTGCAAAGGTGCTCGCCTGGTCCTGGCCGCACGGGATGAAGAAGCGTTGTTCGAGGTGCTGGACGAGTGCACCGATTGTGGGACGGACGCCGTGGCAATCACCACCGACGTTACCAGCAGCGATCAAATGCAAGCGCTGGCCGCACAGGCTGCCGAATTTGGCCATGGCCGGATCGATATCTGGGTCAACAACGCCGGCGTTGGTGTGGTCGGCAGCTTCGAGAAAACGCCGCTGGAAGCCCATGAACAGGTCATTCAAACCGACCTGGTCGGTTACCTGCGCGGCGCTCATGTGGCCCTGCCCTACTTCAAGGCGCAGCGCAGCGGCATCCTGATCAACACGCTGTCACTGGGCAGCTGGGTTGCCCAGCCCTATGCAGCGGCCTACTCGGCAAGCAAATTCGGCCTGCGTGGCCTGACCGATGCGCTGCGGGGAGAGTTGACGGAATTTGCCGATATCCATGTCTGCGATATCTATCCAGCGGTCATGGACACGCCAGGGTTCAGGGATGGCGGTAACTACACCGGCCATGCCCTCACCCCGCCTGGGCCGATCTACGATCCAGAACTGGTGGCAAAGGCCATGGTCGCATGCGCCATTTCCCCTCGTGCACACACCACGGTCGGCACCGCCGCCCGCCTTGCCCACCTGGCCAGCTTCCTCGTTCCAGGTCTACCGCAGGTTTCGGGATGGCTGACACGCTGGGGCATACACCGCAGTCCCCGTGCAACCATTTCCTCGGGCAATCTGTTCGAACCGCCGAGTGGCCGACGCCGCGTGGACGGTGGCTGGCGAAGCCGCAAAAACAACACACCGTTGTGGGTGAGTGCAGCTGTCCTGGGCATTATTGCCGGGCTAGTCATTACTCGCACGCAACGCAGGCGCCGCTGATGAGCGCGAGCACAAGTCATGCACGAGGGCGACCTCTACAGACTGACCCGACCGGTCCATTATCTGCGTGGGGGGCGCACCTGAGGGATACGTCTACGGCGCTAACCAACGGAGCGACATCAAGTTTTCTTTCTCGTGTCGCTGCCATTGAAGAGGGGGGACCACCCTCCTCCCAATGCGCGATACGTAGCGATTGCAGCACGGGCCGCCTCTGTTTGCGCGACCGCTCGTGAATCTGAAGCCCTAAGCAGTTGTTGATCAGCGTTCAGGACGTTCAATAGACTTGCAGCGCCCTTCTGGTAGGCCGCAAATGACGATTGTCGCGCTTGCGCAAGGGATGCCTCCCCCTCGCCCAGGGACTGTGCCTGCTGCTGGCGGTTGACCAATGCAGATAATGCGGTCTCGACGTCTTGCGAAGCTCCCAGCACGGCCTGTCGATAATAGGCCAAAGCTTCAGCCTCACGCCCTTTCGCCTGCTGGATTTCTTCATTGATCCGGCCAAAATCAAAAAGTCTCCATCGCAAGCCAAGAAACGCAGCCGCCTGGCTTGCCCCACCAGTGAAAAACTGACCGCCAGAGGTCGAAGCAGTGCCAACGAGTGCTCCCAGCGAAAACGTTGGATAATACTCACTGATTGCACTGCCAATAAGCGCGTTTGCAGACATGACTCTTCGCTCGGCAGCGATCAGATCAGGCCTGCGGCGCAGCAATTGGGCCGGCTCGCCGATGGCAGATAACTGAGGGGCCTTCGGAATGTGCGAGGGTGCTGCCATTTGAGTTCGATGGGTGCCTGGACTGCTGCCAAGCACAACGTCCAAGGCATTGAGTGCAGCATCAAGGTTTGCTCGCAAGCCCGGGATTGTTGCGTCAACTTGCGAGAGCTCGCCTTCGGTTTGGCGAACCTCATAGTCTGCCGCCAGCCCCTTTTGATTGAGCAGTTTGACTTTGCCCAAAAGCTCCCTCTGTGTTCTTGCCTGAGCTTGAGCAATGGCGAGACGAGCCTGAAGACCTCGAACGGTGATATAGATGTCGGCAGTCTGGGCTGCAATGGCAAGACGCGTCGCGACCGCACCGGCCTCGTACGCTTGGTACTGCGCCATAGCTGCCTCACGATTGCGTCGCAGCCCTCCAAACAGATCGATTTCCCAGCTTGCATCGAGATTCAGCTCGTAACTGCTCCCGTAGCGGTCGTAGCCCGGTGTTGAATTCAAGACCTGACCTAACGGTGTCTCGATCGATTGACGTGAACGAGCTGCTTGGCCATTCACGCTCGCCGAAGGCACGAGTGCTGCGGTAGCGGAACCGAGGGTGGCCCGAGCTTGCACAACGCGGGCCTGGGCTTGGGCAAGCTCAAGATTTTGCCCTATCGCTTCAGTCACGAGTGTGCTCAGCAGCGGATCTCCAAACCCATCCCACCAATTATCGAGTTTGTCGGCCCTCGCGCCTGGCGTGGCAGCCAGCCCGGCATTACTGATGTAATGATGGGCCAGCGGTGCGTTTGGCTGTTTATAATCCGGGCCAACCATGCACCCTGCAGAGAGGCTGGAACTCAGCAGCAGAGCAATAGTTCGGTAGGGAAGCATGATGATTCTCGTAGACCAAGAGCGGCAGTGACCATATCATGGTTTGGTCACAGCCTGTCAACCCGTTCCAGGACGCTTCCAATGACTAAACCTTCTCCACCCTCGCCGGCGCGAGGGCCTGCTGACCACGATGTGAGGGATCAGATCATCCAGGCTGCGATGGAGCACTTCGCCCACTATGGGTATGACAAAACCACTGTCTCGGATCTGGCAAAATCAATCGGCTTCTCAAAGGCCTACATCTACAAATTTTTTGAATCCAAGCAAGCGATCGGCGAGGTGATCTGCTCCAGTCGGCTGGCGCTCATCATGCAACGCGTCGAGGCGGCCACTGGCAATGCCCCCAGCGCCTCGGAGAAGCTAAGGCGTCTATTCCGTAATATCGCAGAGGCTGGGGCTGACCTTTTCTTCCAGGAGCGAAAACTCTACGACATAGCCGCAGTGGCATCGCGTGACCAGTGGTCGTCGGTCAAATCCCATGAAGCCAATATCAGCAGGTTAATTCAAGAGATCCTGATACAGGGCCGCAGCGCGGGAGAATTCGAACGCAAGACACCAGTGGATGAGGCGACGCTGGCCATCTTTCTGATCATGAGGCCCTACGTAAATGCCGCGCTCCTTCAGCATAACCTGGACACGCTTGAGGATGCGGTCATCCAACTGCCGGCCTTGATACTCAGAAGCCTCGCCCCCTAGCAAATTGTGACCATTGACAATATTGGTCACCAGTAGAAAAATGGGATTCCTACATCGCCTTTTGAGAAAGGGATCCCATGCGCCTGCGTCCTGCCGCCTTAGTCGGTTGCTTACTCCCACTCGCCCTCGTCGCTTGCGGGGACTCTTCACCTGGAAAAGACCCGAGAGATAAACCGCCAGTCGTGAAAGCGGTCTCAGTACAGGACGCGTCAGAACTTGCACGTTCGTTTTCCGGGGTTGTGGTAGCTCGCACGCAGAGTGACCTCGGCTTCCGAGTATCCGGAAAGATCTTGCAGCGCCTGGTCGATACCGGACAAACAGTCGAACGCGGTCAGCCCTTGATGCGCCTGGATCCGGTGGATCTGAATCTGCAGGCGCGCGCGCAGCAAGAGGCAGTAACTGCTGCTCGGGCACGGGCCAAGCAGACCAGTGACGACGAAGCTCGCTATCGAGGGCTGGTGGCCGAGGGCGCGGTCTCGGCCTCGTCTTACGACCAGATCAAAGCTGCGGCTGATGCCGCCAAGGCGCAACTCAGTGCCGCGCAAGCTCAGGCTGACGTTGCCAGGAACGCCACTGAATATGCGGTCTTGCTAGCCGACGCCGATGGTGTAGTGATGGACACGCTGGCCGAACCGGGCCAGGTCGTCAGTGCTGGCCAAGCAGTTGTAAAGCTGGCCAGGGCTGGGCAACGAGAAGCTGTCGTCTACTTGCCAGAAACGCTTCGACCGGCGCCTGGCTCGACTGCACTCGCCACGCTATTTGGCAAGCCTGCACAGGCCGTACCTGCTCATCTGCGCTTACTTTCAGATGCTGCAGACCCGATTACGCGCACATTCGAGGCCAGGTACGTGCTCACTGGGCCTTTGGCGAGCGCGCCATTAGGTGCAACCATTACGCTTGATATTCCAAATACTGATACGCATTTTGACGCAAAGCAGATACCCCTCGGCGCACTCTTTGACCCGGGTAACGGAGCCGGGGTCTGGGTGATAGCTGGCCAGCCGGCCAAGGTGTCGTGGCGCGCGGTGGAAGTGCTAAGTGTCAGTGACGAAAAAGCTGTCGTGAAGAGTGATCTGAACGCTGGCGATCGGATCGTGGCACTGGGTGCGCATCTGCTGCGCGATGGTGTTGAGGTCATGGAACAGGCTCAAACAGCTCAGGTCACGGAGCACCAGCCATGAGCCAGCTTCGTTTCAACCTGTCCGCGCTCGCAGTACGCGAGCGATCAATCACCCTCTTCCTGATTGTGCTGATCGCCTTCGCCGGAACGCTGGCCTTCTTCAAACTGGGCCGTGCAGAAGATCCGCCCTTCACCGTCAAGCAGATGACGATTATCACTGCCTGGCCCGGCGCCACTGCACAAGAGATGCAAGATCTGGTGGCCGAACCGTTGGAAAAACGCATGCAGGAGCTGCGTTGGTATGACCGTACCGAAACCTACACCCGGCCCGGGTTGGCATTCACGATGGTTTCGCTGCAAGACAAGACCCCGCCTTCGGCGGTTCAGGAGGAGTTCTACCAGGCCCGCAAGAAAGCGGGTGATCAGGCCAAGCTCATGCCAGCGGGCGTGATTGGCCCAATGCTCAATGATGAATTCTCGGACGTGACATTTGCGGTCTACGCGCTCAAAGCCAAAGGCGAACCGCAGCGCCAGCTGGTACGCGACGCCGAAACACTGCGCCAGCAGCTGCTGCACGTGCCGGGCGTCAAGAAGGTCAACATCATCGGGGAACAGGCTGAACGGATATTCGTGTCCTTTTCTCATGACCGCCTGGCCACACTCGGCATCACGCCACAGGACATTTTCTCGGCCCTGGACAACCAGAATGCCCTGTCACCGGCGGGTTCGGTGGAAACGCAGGGGCCACACGTGGTGGTCAGGGTTGACGGCGCCTTCGATCAACTGACAAAGATTCGCGAAACCCCTGTGGTCGCCCAAGGCCGCGCCCTGAAACTGTCGGATGTGGCCGACGTTGAACGCGGCTATGAAGATCCCGCGACGTTCCTGGTACGCAACGATGGCGAACCAGCCTTGCTGCTTGGCATTGTCATGCGCGAAGGCTGGAACGGCCTCGACCTAGGCAAAGCCCTGGAGGCCGAAACAGCCAGAATCAACGAAAGCATGCCCTTGGGCATGACGCTGAGCAAGGTCACCGATCAGGCGGTGAACATTACGTCCTCCGTCGACGAGTTCATGGTTAAGTTCTTCGTTGCCCTGCTGGTCGTGATGCTCGTCTGTTTCCTCAGCATGGGCTGGCGTGTCGGCGTTGTCGTCGCAGCCGCGGTGCCACTGACACTGGCGATCGTATTTGTGGTGATGGCCGCAACAGGCAAGAATTTCGACCGGATTACGCTGGGTTCGCTCATCCTGGCCTTAGGGTTGCTGGTTGACGACGCGATCATCGCCATCGAAATGATGGTCGTTAAGATGGAAGAAGGTTACGACCGCATCAAAGCTTCGGCATATGCCTGGAGTCACACGGCAGCCCCCATGCTGTCCGGCACACTGGTTACCGCCATCGGATTCATGCCTAACGGTTTCGCCCAGTCCACTGCCGGCGAATACACCAGCAACATGTTCTGGATTGTCGGCATCGCCCTGATCGCATCCTGGGTGGTGGCGGTAGCGTTCACCCCCTACCTAGGCGTGAAGCTGTTGCCTCAGATCAAGGCGATTGAAGGTGGTCATGCCGCTATTTACAACACCCGTCATTACAACCGATTCCGCACTTTGTTGGGCTGGGTGATCGCACATAAATGGCTCGTGGCAGGCACCGTGGTTTCGACATTTGTGGCCGCCGTGCTTGGCATGGGATTGGTAAAGAAGCAGTTCTTCCCGACCTCCGACCGCCCCGAAGTGCTTGTGGAGCTGCAGATGCCTTATGGCACCTCCATCGAACAGACAAACGCCACTGCAATCAGGGTTGAGTCCTGGCTACGTCAGCAAGAGGAGGCAAAGATTGTCACCACTTACATCGGCCAAGGCCCGCCCCGCTTCTTCCTGGCAATGGCCCCTGAGTTGCCCGACCCGTCCTTTGCCAAGATTGTGGTCCTGACCGAAAACCAGGGCGCTCGTGAGGCCCTCAAGCATCGTCTTCGGGTGGCGGCCTCCGAAGGTCTGGCACCCGGCGCTCAAGTGCGGGTAACACAACTGGTATTCGGGCCCTACTCCCCCTACCCGGTCGCCTATCGGGTGATGGGCCCGGATGCCTCGCAACTGCGCCAGATTGCAGCACGCGTCCAAAGCGTGCTGCAGGCGAGCTCCATGATGAAGACCGTCAATACCGACTGGGGTCCGCTTGTTCCCACGCTTCACTTCTCCCTGAATCAAGATCGCCTGCAGGCGGTTGGCCTGACGTCCGCCTCGGTGTCGCAGCAGCTTCAATTCCTGCTGACCGGTGTGCCGATCACGTCGGTCAGGGAAGATATCCGCTCTGTGCAGGTTGTAGGGCGTGCCGCTGGCCAGATCAGACTCGATCCTGCCCAGATCGAGAATTTCACCCTGGTAGGCTCGAACGGTCAGCGCGTTCCTGTTTCGCAGATCGGTGAAGTGAGTATTCGTATGGAGGATCCCATCCTCCGTCGCCGCGACCGAACACCCACCATGACAGTGCGGGGTGACATCGCCGAAGGGCTGCAGCCGCCTGATGTATCCACGGCGATCTGGAAAGACCTCCAGCCCATCGTCACGCAGCTGCCTGCGGGCTACAAAATCGAAATGGCAGGCTCTATCGAAGAGTCGGCCAAGGCCAGCCAGGCTATCGTCCCTCTCCTGCCGATCATGATTGCCCTGACGTTGTTGATCATCATACTGCAGGTGCGCTCTATCTCGGCGATGGTCATGGTGTTTCTGACTTCTCCGCTGGGGTTGATCGGCGTAGTACCTGTCTTGCTGCTGTTCGGCCAACCGTTCGGCATCAACGCGTTAGTCGGCTTGATCGCGCTCTCCGGGATTCTGATGCGCAACACCCTCATCCTGATCGGGCAGATTGACCACAACCAGCTTGAAGGACTTGCCCCCTTCGACGCTGTGGTCGAGGCCACAGTGCAACGCGCACGCCCGGTCTTGCTTACGGCATTGGCAGCCATCCTGGCCTTCATCCCCCTCACCCACTCGGTGTTCTGGGGCACCTTGGCCTACACCCTGATCGGAGGCACGTTCGTGGGCACGATCATGACCTTGGTGTTCCTGCCGGCGATGTATTCCATCTGGTTCAAGATCCACCCAGATAGCCGCATTGCCAAGCCAGCAGCTGCACGCCGCGCCTGATTGAACATTGCCTGCAACCCGTGCGCGCCCGATGTCATTCGTGGCGCGCTCATGATTCAACGAGAGGTCGAAATGACTCACAACATTATTCAAAAGCGCATCGTGGTAACCGGCACCGGCGTTGTCAGCCCGCTGGGCTGCGGCGTAACGGAAGTATGGCGTCGATTGCTGGCTGGCCAGTCCGGGATTCGCGCGCTTGCTGCCGATATCGTCGAAGGCACTGGCGTGTCGGTGGGCGGCAGCGTGCCCACATTGGCCGAGGATGCCGTGGCAGGCTATCAACCCGAGCAGGTCATCCACGCCAAGGAACGCAAGAAAATGGATCGATTCATCGAGTTTGCGCTGGTAGCAGCGGATGAAGCATTGCAGCAAGCCAGCTGGCATCCCGAGCGTCAGGCGGAACGCGCGCGAACCGCCACCGTCATCGCTTCCGGAGTCGGTGGCTTCGGCGCCATCGCAGAGGCGGTGCGCACCACTGACACACGTGGCCCTCGCAAGTTGTCGCCCTTCACGGCGCCATCGTTCCTGGCCAATATGGCAGCGGGTCATGTCTCCATACGCTACGGTTTCGAAGGCCCACTTGGGGCACCCGTCACAGCGTGCGCTGCGGGGGTGCAGGCCATCGGCGATGCCGCTCGGCTCATCAGAAGCGGCGAAGCGGATATCGCGATCTGCGGTGGCGCCGAAGCGGCAATCGATCGCGTGACGCTAGGCTGCTTTGCGGCTGCACGAGCGCTCAGCACGGGCTTTTCGGATAGCCCTGAGCAAGCCTCCCGTCCTTTCGATAGCCAACGGGACGGGTTTGTCATGGCTGAAGGGGCTGGCTTGCTGGTGATCGAGTCGCTGGAACATGCGCTGGCCCGTGGCGCCAAGCCCCTGGCCGAGCTGGTCGGCTACGGAACGAGCGCTGATGCCTACCACCTGACCGCTGGTCCCGAAGACGGAAGCGGTGCCAGGCGTGCCATGCAACTCGCGCTGCAACAGGCGTCGGTAGCGCCTGGGGACGTGGACCATATCAATGCGCATGCGACTTCTACCCAGGTTGGCGACAAGGGTGAACTTTCAGCGATTCGCGCCGTATTCGGTAGCGGCAGCGGCGTGGCCATTACATCGACCAAATCGGCCACCGGCCACCTCTTGGGGGCGGCAGGCGGTATCGAAGCCATTTTCACGGTGTTGGCGCTGCAAGACCAGGTCGTTCCCCCCACGCTCAACCTGACTCAGGTCGATGATGCTGCGCTTGGCCTTGACCTGGTTGCACGAATAGCCCGTGAAATGCCCATCGAATATGCCTTGTCCAATGGTTTCGGATTCGGTGGTGTGAACGCCAGCGTACTGTTCCGCCGCTGGGAGGCCAACGTATGAACAGCCGACTCGAAACACACGCCAACGAAGCTGAAGGTGATGCTCAGAGGGCCAACGTCCTGACGGCCAAGGTCATCCTGTTACTGGCAGCACTCGCTGCCATCAGCAACTTGTCCACCAATATCATCCTGCCCGCTTTTCCTGAAATGGCTCGACAGTTCAACGTCTCATCCCAGAAACTCGGGTTGACGCTTTCCAGCTTTTTCATCACCTTCGCCTTCGCCCAATTATTGGTAGGGCCGCTTGCCGATCGCTATGGCCGCAAGCGGCTGGTAGTGGGTGGGCTGATGATTTTCGTGGTGGGTACGTTTTGGGCGGCTAACGCCGCCACATTCGACATGCTGATTCACGGACGAGTAATCCAGGCTATTGGCGTGTGTGCCGCCGCGGTTCTGGCCAGAGCCATCGCTCGCGATCTTTATGAGGGTGAGAACCTGGCACGCGCGTTATCGCTGACGATGATCGCTGCCGCCACAGCACCAGGCTTCTCACCTTTGATCGGCAGTATGCTGAACACCACTTTGGGTTGGCGTGCACTTTTTGTAGTCGTCGGCATGTCGGCAATCCTTATCGCGCTGTTCTACGTCAGAGGGATAGGTGAAACCCTTCCTGGCCATCGTCGGGTGACTCAATCAGTACCTGCGGTCCTGATCGCATACGGCAAACTGGCGTCCAACCGTCTCTTCATTTTGCCCGCACTGGCGACCAGCCTGCTGATGAGCGGCTTATTCGCCTCGTTCGCCGCTGCGCCGTCCATCTTGATGGACGGTATGGGGCTTAACTCGCTCCAAGTGGGCCTTTATTTCGCGGCAACTGTCTTCGTAGTCTTTGCCGCTGGCTTGGCTGCTCCTCGCTTGGCTCACCGTTGGGGTAGCCGAGCCATCACCTTATCAGGCCTAGCGACTGCGTGTTTGGCGGGTGCATTGCTGCTGGTAGGCCCGAGCAATCCAAGCTTGGGCTGGTACTCATTGTCGATGGTGCTTTTCCTAGGGGGTATGGGTATTGCCAATCCGCTGGGAACGGCCTTGACCATGACACCGTTCGGGAAAGAAGCAGGACTGGCCTCAGCCCTTTTGGGATTCCTCACCATGGCAATCGGAGCAGTGTCGACCTGGATGGTTTCAACGCCGAAGTTTCCCACTGTTGCCATACTGGGAACGACCCAAACTGCAGTGTGCTTGCTAGCAATCATGCTGTTCGCGTGGTATGCCAAACGAAAGGTACCACCCAGCACTCAGCGCACATGAGCTAACTAAACTCGACAAATCTCTCCAGTAGGTCCCTCAGCCCCACCGGCACTGGTCGCCGATTATGGCGGTCAACGAAAACGTGCACAAAATGCCCGCTCGCGACCGCCTGCTTCTGGCCTTCGACCCCAGCGACTACGTTTCAGCTCGCCCCAGGCAGCGCATTCTAGGTCAGCGTTGATCTTGTCCAGCAGTTTTCCCCCACTTCAGCAGCCACACGCGAAGCGGCTTCCTGCCTCTACCTGCTCAAGAACACGGACATGATTTGCAATCTAACCTAAATGTTATGTTATAACTAAATACATTAAACGTTACCTCTGGCTCGACTGCAAACCGTCCATGGCCGGCAACCGGTCCCAGGCCGGGCCCGTCGCGCGCTGCTGACCGATGAGGAAAGGGCCCAGGGAACGGAAGGCTGGATGAAGCTGACCAACCCCTTCCCCGCCTGGAACTGATTCATACCCCTTGCTGCTACGTGCAAGGCTCCCACCACTGGATAGACATGATGAGCTCAGCATTACCCGACGTTTCCGTCACCGACCTGGCCCACAGCCTAAGCCCGTTGCAATGGGTCGGCATGCAGGGTATCGACCTGCCGGTAAGGATCGAAGAACCGACCTACCAGCGTGAACTGCACGCCCGGGCGGATGTCCAGGTCGACCTGCCGGCACCACACGTCAAAGGCATTCACATGTCCAGGCTGTATTGCCTGCTGGACGCTTGGGGGCAGGCTGCGGCGGTGTCGCCGGCAAGCCTCTTTGCGCTGTTGCAGGAGATGATCGACAGCCATCAGGATTGCGAAAGCCGCAATGCCAGGTTGCGCCTGGATTTCGATTTGCTGGTTCGCCGCCCTGCGCTGGTGACCGAGGGCCTCTCTGGCTGGAAGTCGTACCCGGTTCACGTGCTCGCCACGAAGGTCGGCGGGGCACTGAACCTGAGTATCGAGGTCAGGATCGGCTATTCCTCGACCTGCCCGTGCTCGGCCGCTCTCTCCCGACAATTGATTGAGGACGGCTTCCTGCGAACCTTCAAGGACCAGCCGCTGCTCGAAGCCAGCGCCGTCGCGCAGTGGCTGCGCAGCAACGCGTCGCTGGCGACGCCACATAGCCAGCGCAGCGAAGCTCGAGTGCGCGTCACGGTACCTTCCGATGCCCCGGATCTCGGGTTGCTGGCCCTGATCGACCAAGTCGAAGGCGCTTTGCGCACGCCGGTTCAGACCGCCGTAAAACGGGCTGACGAACAGGCTTTCGCAGCGCGCAACGGGCAGAACCTGATGTTCGTCGAAGACGCTGCGCGGCGTATTCAGGCAAGCCTGCGCGGTTACCGCGATAGCCAAGTGCACGTTCGCCACCTGGAAAGCCTGCACCCGCACGATGCCTCGGCCTGGTCCGCCCCGCAGGCATCTGCGCCTGACCAACAAGAATCATTTGCAACCGGTAATGAGCGCTAACCACTGGTGTTACGTTATTACATTTAATAACATGCGTATCCCAACACATGAACATTTCCTCATCAGGATTCATTTGTCAGGCCTGACGCAAGGCGGCCCCTCTACTCGTAAGGGTTTCTAGTCATCTTTGATGCAGCACCGCCCCAAGAAGCGCGCGGCATCGATGTTGGCATCGAGTGCAGCCTGATGGTGTATCCGTTGTGATCCCCTTCGAGCTCGTGGACAGTGCCCAAGTCAGGACGCACCAAAAAATGCAACGTTATAGCGTGAAAAACGGAGACTTTACGTGAACCCTCGTGCCCCCCTTCTGGCCGGCCTGACGCTGGGCTTGTTCGGCCAGCCGATTTCAGCGGCACAACCCTTGCTGCTGAACGAAACCTCCATCACCGACGCCTACCTCGAAGAGCGCGCCGACGGGCCGGTGCAAGGCTATCGTGCCAACCGCTCTGCCACCGCCACCCGCACCGATACCGACCTGCGCGACACGCCGCAGAGCATCGACGTGGTGCCCGCGCAGGTGATCAAGGACCTCAACACCACCCGCATCGACCGCGCCCTGGACTTTGCGGGTGGCGTGTCGCGGCAGAACAACTTCGGCGGCCTGACTTTCCTCAACTACAGTGTGCGCGGCTTCACCACGGGCGAGCTGTACAAGAACGGTTTCGCCATCAACCGCGGCAGCTACAGCGCGCCGGACACGTCCAACATCGAACGCATCGAAGTGCTCAAAGGCCCGGCGGCCAGCCTGTACGGCCGTGGCGACCCTGGCGGACTGGTCAACATCGTCACCAAGCGCCCCCAGGCCGAAGCCTTCAGTACCCTCACCCTCAGCGCAGGCAGTTGGGACCGCTACCGCACCGCCCTGGACGCCAACTCGCCGCTGGACAGCGAGGGGAATCTGCTGGGCCGGATCAACCTCGCCGTCGAAGACAACGACAGCTTCCGCGATCATGTCGGCAGCGAGCGCCGTATCGTCAGCCCCTCCCTGAGCTGGCAACTGTCACCCGACACCCGACTGATGATCGACACCGAGTTCTCCCGCACCGAGTCGGTGTTCGACCGCGGCATTCCGGCGGTCAACGGCGAAATGGGGTCGGTCAAGCGCTCGACCTTCCTTGGCGAGCCGAATGACGGCGAGATCCGCAACGACAACCAGACCCTCGACCTGGCGCTGGAACACGTGCTCAACGACAACTGGACGCTGCGCCTGGCCAACCACTACACCCAGGGTACGCTCAAGGGCAACAGCTCCGAACCCCAGGCCCTGGTGGGCACCACCATCACGCGCTTCTATCGCGAACGCGACTTCGAATGGAACGACAACATCACCCAGGCCGAGCTGCACGGGCAGTTCGAGCTGGGTGGCTGGCAGCATCAGACCCTGGTCGGGCTGGAGTACGAAAACTACCGCAACAGCCAGAAGTACCCGCAAAGCGCCACCTCCGCAGCGTATGGGCTGGATATCTACAACCCGGTATACGGCAAGCCGAAGCCGGCCATCACCCGTGCCAACGACTTCTTCGAGCACACTGAAAGCTATGCGATCAACCTGCAAGACCAGATCGCCTTCACCGAGCGCTTGCGCGGGTTGCTGGGCGTACGCCTGGAGCGCTTCGAGCAGACCTCGCAGAACCGCACCACGGGTCTGAGCAACAGCCAGGAAAAGGACGTTGCCACACCGCGCATCGGGGTGTTGTACCAACTGACCCCGCAAGTCGGCGTGTTCGCCAACGCATCCACTTCGTTCAAACCCAACACCATCGGCACCCAGGGCCAGGTGTACAAGCCTGAAAAGGGC
Organism: Pseudomonas sp. GLN_2; assembly: GCF_043106005.1. Classification (NCBI taxonomy): domain Bacteria; kingdom Pseudomonadati; phylum Pseudomonadota; class Gammaproteobacteria; order Pseudomonadales; family Pseudomonadaceae; genus Pseudomonas; species Pseudomonas sp. GLN_2. The sequence goes on from NZ_JBICMC010000077.1 coordinate 216,525, forward strand.
TTGGGTTACGAGACCGGGGTCAAGCTCGACCTTCTCGACAGCCGCCTGGGCGCGACCATCGCCCTGTTCCATATCGACAAGGAGAACGTCATCACCACCGACGCCCTTGGCGAGAGCGTGGCGGCGGGCGAAGCGCGCAGCCAAGGCCTGGACCTGCAGTTCAGCGGCCAGCTGACCGACGCGTTGCGAGTGATCGGCGCCTACGCCTACATCGACGCCGAGGTCACCAAAGGCGACGCAGCCCTGCCCAAAGGCAGCGACTTGCTCGGTATCGCCCGTAACAGCGGCAGCCTGATGGGCGTGTACGAATTCCAGGACGGTGCCCTGCGCGGCTCGGATGTGGGCGCGGCGGTGAACTACGTCGGCGAACGCTCCGGCCAGGCCGGCAGCGACTTCACCCTGGACGCCTACAGCACGGTCGACCTGTTGGCGCACTACAAAGCCAGCGAACAGGTCACCGTCGGCCTTAACCTCAACAACCTGTTCGACCGCAAGTACTACGAACGCTCGTACAACAGCGCTTGGGTGCTGCCCGGGGAGCCACGCAACTTCAGTGTAAGCCTGACCCTGAGCCTTTGAACCGAGGAACCATCATGCATCCATCGTTGAAAGTCGCTTCCCTGCTGACCCTGATGGTCAGCGTCAACGCAGGCGCCCACGGCCTGTGGACCGAGGAGCGACGTGGCAATATCGAGGCCGTGTACGGCCACGGCGCCGAGGATAACGCCTACAAGGCGGAAAAGATCAAGCGCGCCTGGGCGTTCGACGCGGCGGGGAACATGGTCCCGGTCACGGTCAAGCGCCTGGCGGATCATGCCGTGCTGCAACCACTTACCCCGCCTGCGGCACTTGCCTTGCTGCTGGACAACGGGCCTTGGTCGCAGCGCCCGGACAGGCAATGGGTCAATCAGGATCGCACCCACGTCAAGGATGCGATCGCCTCCACCCACAGCTTGAAGTACAGCCTGGCAATCTACCAGCGCGGTGCTCGCCTGCCGAAACTGGACATGCTGCGTTTGGCGATTATCCCCCTGAGCGACCCTCTGCAAGTCGGGCCAGGCAAGACGCTGGAAGTGCAGATGCTGCTCGATGGCAAGCCGGCTGCGGATATACCGCTGCAGGGTGATTACCGGGGCGCCCCTCACCAGGTCAGCGCCACCACCGACAAGCAAGGCCGGGCACGTATCACCGTACGCAATGAAGGACTCAACATCATCGCGGCCCAGGCTACCCTGCCAATGGCAGACGGCAGCCCCGTGGCCCAGCAGAGCCTGTTCAGTTCACTGTCGTTCCTGGGTGAGCCGCACCACGAGTAGACTAAGCGACCTACCTCGGCCGTGACGGCCGAGGTATGGCAGTTGGAGGCGTTCGGAATGAGTGCCTGCAACCAGCATCCGCACCATGACCATTGGCACAAGCCCGGCTGCGGCCACACGGCAATCGAACACGATGGGCATGTCGAGTACCTGCATGATGGGCACTTGCATCACATGCAGGGCGATCATGCCGATGAACACACTAGGCCGTTTTCGCCGGGTCCTCAGCGCTAATCGAACAGGTCAACACTTGAGGGCACTCCTCGGAAGCTACCGGGGCAGCAGGCATCCGGTATTGGTTCTCCCACTTCGCCACAACCAGAGGCGCCAGTGCGTTGCCCAAGACATTCAGCGCCGTGATCGGCATGTCCATCAAGCGATAGACTCCGGCGATGAACGCAATACCCTCCACCGGCAAACCGGCACTGGTCAGCGTAGCGGTCAAGATGACGAACATGGCACCCGGGACGCCGGCTGCGCCCTTGGAGGTCAGCACCATGATGATGATCAGCATCGCCTGGTCAGCCAAGCTCAGGGGAATCTCATAGAGCTGCGCGATGAACAGCGTGCCGATGCCCACGAACAGCGATGCGCCATCCAGATTGAAGGAATAACCCGTAGGGATAACCAACGTAGCAATCGAACGCGGCGCACCGTAGGCCTCGACCTTTTCAATCAGCTGGGGCATGACAGTCGCCGAGGCGGCGGTACTGAACGCCAGGATCAACTCATCCTTGATCGCCTTGATCAGGTCGAAGATGTTGATCCCTGCAACCTTCGCGATGCCGCCCAGCACGACCACGCCGAACAGAATGACCGCGACATAGGTGACGGCAATCAGTTTTGCCAGAGGCAGCAACGCGGAAAGCCCGAAGTTGGCGACCGTCACGCCGATCAGGCCAAAGATCCCGATGGGTGAGTAGTGCATCACGATATGCGTCACCTTGAACATCGTCGCGGAAATGGCATTGACTACCGCGATCAACGGCATTTTCTTCTCTTTGTCCAGAGCACTTAGCCCAAAGCCGAACATGACCGAGAAGAACAGGACAGGCAGCAGCTTTCCTTGCGCCATTGCACCGACGATATTGTCCGGGATGATGTTGAGGATGACTTGACCAAACCCAGTGTTCTCCGAGGTAGACGGAAGCGAGAGCGTTTGGGTGTTTGCCAGGGTCGTCAAGTTGGCACCTACGCCTGGCTGCGCAAGATTGCCAACCAGCAGGCCACACACAATTGCGATGCTGGTCACGACGAAGAAGTAGAACAGGGCTTTCACCCCGACCCGCCCTATCGCCTTGCTATCACCATTGCCTGCGATCGCGCCGACCATGCACGCGAATACGAGGGGTACGACAATCATCTTCATCATCTTGATGAAAATGTCGCCGACGGGTTGTAAAAGGCTGCTGATTATCCAGGCTTTATACTCGGGAAAGAAATTGAGAAGTGCCCCCACTACAACCCCGAGCACAAGACCTGCAATAATTCTAGTCACCAGACTAGTCTTTGCCATACGTCCTCCAGTTATTATAATTTGGACTGTACATTGGCCGGCAAAAGTGCCAAACACATCGTTGGAGCCTGTTATTTTTATTGAGTGGCCACTCACCGATACACGCCTCTTATCTCACGCAGACAAAGCGGGAGGCGCGTCCCGAAGGTTTATGCCAATCAGGTGGCAAATACACCTTCAAAGTCCTTGAACCCTTTGATCTCGATCGGGTTGCCACTGGGGTCCAGGAAAAACATCGTTCGCTGCTCCCCAGGTTGGCCCGGGAATCGTACAACCGGCGGTATATCGAACTGCACGCCATGAAGCGCCAGGCGGTCTGCCATCGCGAACCAGTCATCCAGATGCAGCACCAAGCCGATATGCGGCATCAACACTTCATGGTCGCCGACTTTGCCGGTGCGGGTAGTTGGAAAAGGAACACCTTTGTGAAGCGAAATCTGGTGACCGAAGAAATCGTAATCCACATAAGTTTCACTCGTGCGGCCTTCTTTGCAGCCGAGAATGTTACCGTAGAAGTTACGAGATGCTTCGAGGTCTGTAACATGGTATGAAACATGAAATAACGATTTCATAACTATCCTCTTTGGTTTCCGATAGAACTTTTGGGGAGGTTAGCGTAGCCTCGCGCACGTGCTAAAGCGCATTTTTCCATCTCTCAGCGAAAGGAAATGTTTTGGACACTCGATTTCTCGAAAGCCTGATTGCGGTAATAGAAACTGGCTCGATTGCCGCGGCTGCTCGACGGGAAAACCTGACCGCACCTGCAGTCAGCCAACGTATACAAGCACTCGAGAAGTCACTGGCCTGCGGACTCCTGATCCGAAGCGCACACGCTGTCGAACCGACCGAGAAATGCCTGTCATTGCTGCCGAAGATTCGAGATCTGATCCAGGGGGCAGCAGAGCTGAAAGAGGATCTGGACACCAGTAGCCTGTCGGGGTATCTCGAGATCGGTGCGATCTCTACAGCGTTGACAGGCATATTGCCAGAGGCCATGAATCAGCTATCAAGCATTGCCCCGCAACTGAGGCTACGCATCACGCCAGGGGACTCGCGCAGACTTTACGAACAAGTAGCCTGCGGAGAGCTCGATGCGGGAATCATGGTATGTCCACCCTTCACCGTCCCCAAAACCATTCGTGTACAGGTGCTTCGAGAAGAACCCCTGATGCTTTTGACCAAAGACCCGATTGACAAGCGCGACATCCGCTCGACGATTCTTGGTCGAAACCTGATTCGATATGACTCAAATGCCTGGGGTGGGCAGATTGCACAGCAGTACTTGAATGACAATAACCTGCAACCCAATGTCCTCTGCAATCTGGATGCGCTAGATGCAATCTACATCATGGTCGCAAAAGGTATGGGGGCCTCCGTCGTCCCGCTATGGGCGGGATTGAAAACGGACGACGTACAGGCAACACCCGTGTCGGACGCTGACCGCTACATGCGCCAGGTAGTCCTGCTTTACAAGTCCAACCCCAGAAGGCCTAAAGCGGTGGAGGTTTTGAAGGAACAGCTTATGAATAACTGCAGCTTCCCATCGATCACACACGCGCTGCGTTGACTGCCTCAGCCATCATGCTTGAACTGACTCGGGGCCGGATCTCACCACGCCCATGCTGGCAACAACAGGAGTGGCGGCCTATCTCTCCGAGGGTGTCGCCCATCTCGTTACCCCTGCGCATTTTAACCCGGCTGCAGCCGGCATGCCGCGCGATTGTTTGCACACGCGGGCAGTGGACTTGTGCTTTACGAACTCCGCGCTCTTGCTGCCGAACTCATCGGTGAGCACTGAGTCTCGATGCGCCCGTACATGAAGCCGACCTTGCTGCGATAGCCCTCCCCCGACAGTACCCGATTGACTATTCGTGCTTGAAAAATCCCCCCTGTTCAGATGCACCAGAAGATGTAGAATCGCTCGCCAACCTCTAAACCTGATCATTCAGTTGTCACGCCGAGTCCTGCAATGAAGCTGGCCCACCACACACGATCACAGGTCGCCTGGGTGCTGTATTTCAGCATCCTGTTCGGCTCGTTGCTGTGCGCCATGGGCCATGGGCAAATGGCCGGGTTGCGCCTGGCTGGCATGGATGATGCCGCCTGGTGCACGGCCGACAGCAGCGGCATGGTCCAAGGTGAGCAAGACTTCAGCGATCCGAGCCTGCCTGCCGGCGGTGACTGCGTGATCGCCAGCCTGTTCAGCGCCACACTGCTGGCCGTATTTTTCGGCCTACTGATCCTGCTCGCCGGCGAGCCGGGCAGCCCTTTACCCAACCAACCTCCGCCACGCCTGCCCAAGCAGCGCTGGCCACTGGTCAATCCCCGCGCCTCTCCCGCTTCGCTTCTCGCGTTCTGACTTCGCCACGTCCCCGTGCCGCCTGATCGGCAGCGGGCGTGTGCTCACCGATTTCAGCCAGGAAGCCTTGCATGTTCCGCATGACCACTTTGGCGCTGCTCGTTGGCAGCGCAACCTGTGCCTGGGCGCAGGATGACACCCTGACCCTCCCGGCCAGCACTGTCACGGCCACAGCCAATCAACCCAAGGAGGCAACCCGCCTTGACCTTGATCGCCCCATCGAAAGCGGCTCGCGGCTGAACCTGAGCGCCAGGGAGAACCCCGCTTCCGTCAGCGTTGCCGACCGCAAGACCATGGAGCGCATTGGCGCACGTAACTTCCAGGACGCCGCCAATGCACTGCCCGGGGTTAACGCCTCGGCTCCGCCCGGCTGGGGCGGATATGTGGCGTACCGAGGGTTCAACGGTGCCCAGATCAGCCAGTTGTTCAATGGCATCAATTTGCAGTATGGCGGCGCGGCCCGCCCGGTAGGCGCCTGGATCTACGACCGCGTCGAATTGCTCGGCGGGCCCTCCTCCTTCCTCAACGGCAGCGGCGCTGTCGGTGGCAGCCTCAATTTCATCACCCGGCTGGCAAGCCGTGACGAAGACACCTTCGAAGGGCGCGTCAGTTATGCACGCTACGACACCATGGAAACGTCGGTTGCCTTCAACAAGGCGCTGAACACGGGCGACGGCCCACGCCACTATGCGCGCCTCGACTACAGCCGCACCAGCACCAACGGCTATATCGATCGCCAGGAGAATGGGGCCGGCAACCTAGCCTTCTCGCTGCTTAGCGACATCAACGACCAGCTCTCGCACACGCTGGCCATCGAGTACCTGGAAGAGCAAGAGGACAGCCCCTACTGGGGCTCACCCGTATTGCAGCCACTGGTCGGTACCTTGCACATCGACAAGCACAACCGTTTCAACAACTACAACGTCGAAGACGGTCGCTACGAGCAGCGCACCCGGTGGCTGCGCTCGATCACCGACTACCACTTCGACGACAACACCCAACTGCGTAATACCTTCTACCACTACAACGGCCAGCGCGATTACCGCAATCTCGAGGTGTATCGCTACAACGCCGACAACAGCGCCATCGCTCGCTCGGGCGGCTATCGCCAGCGGCACGACCAGGAGGTCAACGGCGACAAGCTCGAGCTGACCCACCAGGGCCAGTTGTTCGGCCTGGCAAGCGACTGGGCGTTCGGCATGGACTACAGCACCAACCAGCAAACCAACTACCCGCTGTCCAAGGGGGCGTTCGACACGGTTGACCCGAATAGCTTCGAACCCGGGCACTTCCTCGATATCCCCGGCATGGATGCGCCCATGACCAAGGGCAGAACCACCACCACCGACACCACCTCGGCCTTCGTCGAGAACCGTACCCGCCTGACCGATCAACTGTCATTGATCACCGCGCTGCGCTACGACCATATCGACTTCGACGTGGTCGACCATGTGGCGCGAGCCAGGCTCGACCGACGCTGGGACGCCATCACCGGTCGCCTGGGCCTGGTCTATGACCTGACCTCCAACGTCAGCCTGTACACCCAATACAGCACCTCGGCTGAACCACCAGGCGGTACCCTGACCAGCGCCTCGATCAGCCAGGTCGGCAACTTCGACCTGAGCACCGGCCGTCAGGTCGAGGTAGGCAGCAAGTTCGACTTCCTCGACGGCCGCGGCTCGGCGACGGCAGCGGCGTATCGCATCGTGCGCAAGGATATCTCCGTGCCCTCCTCGACCGTGCCCAATACCACCGAGCAGGCGGGCCAGCAGACCTCCACCGGCATCGAGCTGGCAGCCTCGTTCAAGGTCACGCCCAAGCTGCTGGCGGCGGGCAACTTCAGTTGGGTGAATGCCGAATACGATGAATTCAACGAAACCATCGGCGGCGTGGTGTACTCGCGCAAGGGCAAGCACCCGGTCAACATCCCCGACCGCGTGGCCAACCTCTGGTTGACCTACGACCTGGCGCCCGGCTGGCAGGTCGGGGCCGATGCCCGCTATGTCTCATCGGTGTACGCCAACACCGCCAACACCGCATGGGTACCGTCGTACACCGTCTACGGGCTGTCCATGATCCACGACCTGGACAAGCACGTGCAAGTCAGCGCGCGGCTGCGCAACCTCACCGACGAGGTGTATGCCCGCTTCATCCACCAGACCAACACCCAGTACTACCTGGGTGAACCGCGCAGCCTGGAAGTCGCTGTGCAGTGGCGCTACTGATGAGCGTGGAGCCAGCTGTACCTGTGGCACCGCTGGCTGGGCATCGTCGCCTGCCTGTGCATGGCGCGGTGGTTCGTCTCTGGGGTTGCCATGCTGTATGTCGGCTACCCCAAGCTGACACCGACCGAGCGCCTTGCCCACCAGCCGGCTTTGCCGGCGGGGTGCTGCGCCGAGTTGCCCGAACATTGGGCGCAACAGCCGCTGAAGGCGCTACGCCTGTTCGCCTGGCTGATGCGGGTGTTCAGGGTGGCCGCCAGCATGCGCAGTCATTGAGCCCTCAGCGTGGTGCACCTGCGACAAAATGGCCTGCCACGGAACGTATACAGCCCGCAACGGATGCGGCTCAATTCGCTCCACGTTCGTTCGGGCCGTCATGCCTTGCCGCTGCCACGGGACCAGTGGCCTCGGCTGAACCCCGCGCCTCGCCCCTGGCCTGAACCGTCGCTGCTGTCTTGTGGTCATGGCGCGCGCTGCACGACGCCTGACCTTGCCCGACCGTTTTTGCCAGGAAACCACACATGCCTGCGTCCCGTTGCACCGCACGCGCCGTATTGCCCGTGCTCGCCTTGTTCGGCCTCAACCCACTGTCACTTGCCATCGCTGAAACACTGCCTGCCGAAAACTCGGTACTCACCCTCGGCGCGGTCAATGTGACCGGCACCGACAGCGGCCCCCTGGCCACAACCAGCGTGCTCAGTTCGGTGGATATTCTGGGCGGTGACATCCTCGAGAAGATGCCAGTTGCCTACAGCTGGGAACTGTTCCGCCGGGCACCGGGGGTGATGCTCACCGAGTTCAACCAAGGCACCACCTCCGGCAAGCTCTCGTTCCGCGGTTTCAATGGCGAAGGCGAAATCAACGCCGTGAAACTGTTGATCGACGGCATTCCCAGCAACACCAATGACGGCAACATGCCCTTCATCGACTCGGTGTTCCCCATGGACATCGACAGCATCGAGGTGGTGCGTGGCACCAGCGATCCGCGCTATGGCCTGAACAACATTGCGGGCAACGTCAACATCAATACCCGTACCGGCGGCAACTACAACAAAGCGCGCATGCGTTATGGCAGCTTCAACACCCGCGAGGTGCAACTGGCCAAGGGCATCGAGACCAGTAACTGGACGCAGAACTACTTCTTCGCCCGCCAGCAGGTCGACGGCTACCGCGACCATGCCGACACCGAACGCTACAGCTTCGGCGGTAAATGGTTCTACACCCCGGACGATGGCAACTACCGCGTGGGCCTGATCGCCCGCCATTACGAGTCCGAAGCGCAGGAGGCCGGCTACCTGACCGAGGACAACGCCCGGCACCACCCGCGCATGAGCAACGACTACAACGCCACGGACAAGGGCACGCGGCGGATGAACCAGGTCAGCCTGCATTTCGATACCGAACTGGCGCAGACCCTGTCCTGGTCCGCCAGGACCTACGTCAACACCTTTGACGACCGGCGCTGGACCCAGTACTGGAGCAGCAGTTCGCAGCAGGAACGCGACACGTACGAAACCCAGTACGGCGCCATTACCTCGCTCACCTGGCGCCCGCAGGTCGACTGGCTGCATGCCTTCGCCCTGGAAGGTGGCAGCGATATCCAGAAGCAGGAAAACCGCAGCGAACGTTACCGCACGCTCAACCGCGTACGGCAGGCGCAAACCCGCGACCAGCGTTACGACTTCAATACCGTGGGGGCCTATGTGCAGGCGGAGATCGAACCGGTCGAATCGCTGAAGATTGTCCCGGCGTACCGTGTAGACAGGATCAGCGGTGACTTCACCAACGAGATGACCGGCCAGGATTACGACATCAACGACTACGGCCTGATCAAACAGCCCAAGCTCAGCGTGGTCTATTCACCCTGGAAGGTCGCCAGCGTCTATGCCAATTGGGGCAGAACGTTCCAGGTGGGTACGGGCGCGGCCGCCTACAAAGTACCACCGCGCAACGAAGACCTTTCTCCGTCAATCAACGAAGGCTGGGAAACCGGTGTCAAGTTCACGCCAGCCGGTTGGGTCGATGGCCGCTTCGCCTATTGGCGCCAGGACGCCACGGGCGAGGTCAGCCGCCGTCTGAACGACCCCAGCGGCGAGTCGGACAACGTCGGCGAGACACGCCGCTGGGGCTATGACCTGCAGGTTAACCTGCACCCGGACGCACGCACCGAGATGTGGATGTCGTATTCCTGGCAGTACTCGAAAATCCTTGAGCCCAGCAGTGCCTTGCCAGCCAGCAAAGGCAAGGAAATCGACCACGTGCCGCATCACCTGTGGAACACCGGCATCAGCTACCAGGCCACCCCAGCCCTGCAATTGACGGCCTGGATGAATGGCCAGACCCACTACTACCTTGAACGCGAGAATACCCAGGGCCGGTATGGCGGTTACGTACTCACGAACCTTGGCGCGACGTACAAGGTCACCGAAGCGATGAGTGTCGACCTGCAGTTGAAGAACCTCACCAACCGCTACTATGAGTACGTGTGGTACGACCCGGATGGTGCGGAGGCTTCCCTGCACGCCCCGGGTGACGGTCGAGCACTGTATGCCGGCGTGACGTTCGACTTCTGAAAGCATGCACGTTGGTCGGCGCCAGTGGCTCGGGTAACGCCCTCAGTGGCCTTGGCTTGCTCGACCGCTTGTTGGCCGTCGCGATCAATTGGCTTTCGAAGTGCCGGAAAACACGCTATGTTCGTGATTGAACTTGCGAGGGGAAACTGTGCAGCCAAGGCAGCCTTCGATCAAGTAAAGGATCCGCGCAACGACGTGAAATACGGGAAACGTCGCAGGTGCCGTAACCGTGGCGATAACCCGTGCTGCACTGCCACTACTTACCGCAACGCTTTCTGAATCCAGCAATCGAACAGGGCGAAGGGCATCACATGTGAACGCCAGGAGGCTTTTCCAGGACGCCGTCAAAGTGCCAGAATCCGCTACCGGTCACACGCGGCGGCGCCAGCCATGACAAACCTTGATCCCGGCGATGAAATAGCCTACTCCGTACGGAGGGATCGGCTTGAACAGCTGTTTGTCCAGTCGGCGCCCGCTGTGCTTGGCAGCTTCCTGGCCGCCGTCATGCTGTGCTGGTTGGGCTGGGAGCGTTTCGACCCGCAAAGGGTCATCGTGTGGATGACGTTATTGGGCCTGTCGACCGGCGTGCGTACCGCCATGTTCTTCGCCTATCTGCGAGCACCGGCCAACCAGCGCACGGCCGAACGCTGGGAGTGGCGTTACTGGGTCACGCTGATGCTGTCGGCGGCTATCTGGGGCTGGGGCGCGTTTGCCGTAATGCCCACCGACGACGCGCTGGGGCAGACGCTGATCATGTTGTTTGCCGTCGGCATGTCTGTCAGCGCGGTGTCGTGTTACTCCTCCTACCGCAACATGACCCTGGTGTCGATGGGCCTGGTCTTGCTGCCTTCTACAGGCTGGCTACTGTTGCAACCTTCCACGCTCCAACAAGGGATAGCCTTGGCGGTGCTGGTGTTCGCCTGGTTCGTGGTCAGCGCGACGCAAAGCCTGTCCTCGGCATTGACGACGGCCTGGCGCCTGAAACACGAAATGCAACGCGCGCATCGGCTTGCCATGGTGGCCTCGTGCACGGACGAACTGACCGGCCTGAACAACCGACGTGCTTTTTTCGACAACGCTTCGGCGCAGCACGTCCAGTGCAGGGATGCGGGTACATTCATGGCCGTGTTGATGCTGGACGTCGACCATTTCAAACAGATCAACGACACGTTCGGGCACGCCGCAGGCGACCAGGTGCTGCAGCGCATCGGTGCAGCGATCAGTGCCAGCCTGCGTGACAACGACATTGCCGGCAGGCTGGGCGGTGAGGAGTTCGCCATCCTGCTGCCCAATACGCCGCCAGACACGGCGATTGAGGTTGCCGAGCGCCTGCGGGCCCTGATAGCCAAACTGCGTGTGAATGATGAACACCCGGTCACCGCAAGCATAGGTTTAGCGTTCGCAAAGGCTCCTGCCTCTGAGCTCGGCGCCTTGCTCAGCAGTGCAGACAGCGCCATGTACCTTTCCAAGGTATCGGGCCGTAACCGGGTCACGGTCGCCGAACCGGAGCAGGAGGCATTGCGCAAGCAGCACTAGCCCCCCAAGGAAGCGCTATGCAGGGTCCTGAGCCGCAGCCTCACCCGGCTCCGGGCGTTGCGTGCGGGTTCGGTGTTTCAGCAGCGCACGTGCCGCCAACGCCGCGAGCACCAGGCCTGGAGCCGCGGCCATCAGCAGCCCCCCCGCACCTGCACCTGCTGCAAGGATCTGCCCGGCCGCCAGAGGACCGGCCATGGAACCCAGGCGCCCCACCGCCACCGAAGCGCCCAAGCCCGTTGCGCGCACCTGGGTCGAATACAGCGTCGGCGCCAGCGCGTACAGCACCAACTGGCCACCAATGGCGCAATACCCTGCAGTGAACCCGGCCAGCAACATCAGCCCGAAACTGCTCGACAGCCCCAGCCCCGCCAACGACGCCAGCATGCCGGCGTAGGCGATCAATACCGCCCGCCCGGCAAACCCGCGGTCCATCATCCGACCGGTCAGGAACGATCCAGCCGCCCCACCCAGGTTGAACAGAATCTGCACGGCGCCCGCCTGCGGTCGGCTGAAGCCTTGGCCGATCAACAGCGACGGCAGCCAGTTGAGCAACATGTACAACACTGTCAGGGTGAAGAAACATGCCACCCACAGCAACAGCGTGCGGCTTGCCTGCTGCGGCCCGAACAGTTGGGTAAGCACACCTTCACTGCCAGCCTTGGCAACGCCTTGGGCACGGAATGCCTGGGACTCTTTCAGCCAGATCATCAGCACGAAGGCGATCACGATCGGTGCGATGCCGCCGACGTAGAACACCGTACGCCAACCGTCGCCCACGCCGGCCATGCCGATCAGCGACGCAACCGCCCCGCCCAGCGGCACACCACAGTAAGTCAGGCTGACCGCTGTGCTGCGCAGACGCTCAGGCGCCGCCTCGCTGGCCAGGGCGATCAGGATCGGCAGCGCCGCCCCCAGCCCGAGCCCTGTCATCAGCCGCGCGATCAACAGCGAATCGTAGGTCTGGGCATGGGCGGTCCCTAGTGAGAAGCCGCCAAACAGCAGCACCGCCACGATCAGGATCGCTTTGCGGCCAAAGCGGTCTGCCAGCCAACCGCCGATCAGCGCGCCGGGCAGCAACCCCAGCAACCCGGCACTGAATACCCAACCGAGCATGGCAGGGGTCAGGTTGAATGCCTTGGCCATGTGCGGCGCGGCGATGCCGGTGGCCTGCAGGTCCAGCCCTTCCAGCAAGGCAACGAGAAAACACAAGCCGATGGTGAGCACGGCCTTGCCCGATGACGCGGATGAATGATGCATGTGTGGCCCTCTGTTGTTGTTATCGGTCGGGTGGTCAAAGGCGGAACGTGGCACGTACTGAGACGAACGACGAATCTTCGCCGCCAGCCTCCTTGATGGCCGTGCCCACGTCGTAGTACTTCAGGTCAAGGTCCAGGGTCAGGTTGGGAGTGGCAAGCCAGCGCGTGCTGGCGCGGTAGATGGTACCGACATGGCGACCCGTGCCGCGGGTGTTGGCCAGCATGCTCATGCCGGGCATGTACACGCCGTCTTCCTCACGCTGTTTCCACACTTCGAAGATGCCCGGCTCGATGCGCAGCGTGCGCCAGGGCGAGAAGCCGAAGGTCGGCCCCACCACGATGATGTTGCTCAGGGTGGTGAGGCTGGCTTCGCCATAGACACCATTGCGTGGGTAAAGCGGGTCGAAGGTGCCGACTTTTCCGTCGCCCAGGTCACTGTCGCCGCTTGCGGCATCGATGCGCATGGCCAGGCGCGGTTGCCAGGGGTGGGTGAAGGTGAAGCCGCTGTCGCTCGACAGCGCCCAGGCCCGGATCGACGCGTTGCCCAGGTGGCCGGTCTGCCCGGCAAGGTTCCAGCTCCAGTCCAGTGCCTGATGGCGGCCGAACAGCCGCGTGCCGAAGGTGTAGCGCTGCTCGTCACCCGACTCGCCGGCCAGGCTGCGGTCGTCGGTTTCCAGGCCAAAGGCTAGCAGGTCCATGTTCCACGACGCCGACAGCGGCAAGGTGCCGTAAAGGCCGTAGAATTTGATGTTGTTGTTGCTGCCGTCGTCCCAACTGTCTTCACCGGTTTTCAGCGGGCGCACAGCGAATGCATCCAGCTTGCGTCCGTCCTTGAGGTTGAGGCTGGCGCGCACGCCGTCGAAGCTCAGGCGGATGTTCGGCGCGTCGCGGTAGGTGACCAACACCTGGTCGCCGAAGCCCATCTCCTGGCGACCTACGCGTGTGGTATAGCGCCCGGCAGCGAAATCGTGGTTGAAATCGACGAAGGCCTGTCGCACTTCATTGCGGCTTTCATCATTGGGCGAGTACAAGTCCTTGCCGAAGGCGCGGGTATTCTCGACCTGGACGAAGGTACGCACGGCATCGTCGAACAGGTGCAGGTCGGCATGGGCCTGCAGCCGTTGCTGCAGATAGGAATCGTCGTTCAGCCCGCGCAGGCCAAAGAAGGGTTTGTCCGAAGCATCGGCCCGGTAGCGGGCCTCAGCCCCGAGTTGCAGCCAGGCCGACTCTGACAGTCGATGGTAGCGCAGGCCATCGAAGGGGGCAGTGGCCTTGGCGGGGTCGTCGAGAAAGCGGTAGTCCTCGATCCAGCGAGGGGCCCCTGGCCTCCCCGGCCGGCTCTCTTCAAGCGGGCTGGCCGCGTAGGCGGACTGGCACAGCGAAAGCACCATGAGGGGCAGGCATACCCCGTTCAACGGCTTGATCATCAGAATTTCCCTTCACTTGTTTTTATAATTGTTCTTACAAACTGGATAACTCTATTAACGATTATTTTTGTTAACCATATACGCCGTCAATAGCGTTTTACCCGTGTACAAGGAATGATCAGCATCAAGCGTTCGCTAATCGCACACTTCTGCAGCCAGCGGCTGCGGCATTCATTCATCCGTCGCTAGAATCCAGTAGCGTGCAGTCTATTCAGAGACCATGCGCAAAATTCGAGTCCATTACAAAAACAAGAGTCCCCCCATGAATTGCCTCCGCCCCCTTGCCGCCCTCGGCGTGCTCATGCTTGGTGCCAGCCACGCCATGGCCGCACCAACCGTTAAACAACCAAACATTCTGCTGGTGGTCGCTGATGACCTCGGTTTCTCCGACCTGTCGGCCTTGGGCAGCGAAATCCAGACGCCCAACCTGGACAAACTGTTGGCCGACGGCCGCCTGATGCTCGATTTCCATGCCGCGCCCAGTTGCTCGCCGACGCGAGCGATGCTGATGTCCGGCAACGACCCACACCTGGTCGGGCTGGGCATGATGTCGGAGACACGCAAGCGCCTGCCGGCCGGCGCAGAGGTACGCGCCGGCTACGAAGGCGTGCTCGGTACCAATGTCGCGACCCTCGCCGAACTGCTGCATGACGCCGGCTACCGCACCTACATCGCCGGCAAATGGCACCTGGGCATGCAACCGGCCCAACAGCCACACAACCGCGGCTTCGACCAGGCCTACGTGCTGCTCGAAGGCGGCGCGGCACACTTCAAGCAGGCCAACATGGACCTGCAGTCGAACTACAGCGCCACCTATCGCCACAACGGCAAGCCGATCGCGCTGCCCGACGACTTCTATTCCACCACCTGGTACACCGACCGCCTGATCGACGCGATCGACCAAGGCAAGGCCAGCAACAAACCGTTCTTCGCCTTTGCCGCCTATACCGCGCCGCACTGGCCGCTGCAGGCGCCGGATGCGTACCTGGCGCAGTACCGAGGCCGTTACGACCAAGGCTACGAAGTCATCGCCCACGAACGCCTGAAGCGCCAGCGTGAAGCCGGCCTGGTGCCCGCCGACTTCCCCCTGCAAGCACAATTGGAAGGCGTGCCGAGCTGGGCATCGCTGAGCGATGAACAAAAACGCCAGTCCGCACGCACCATGGAGGTGTATGCGGCCATGGTCACGGCGCTGGACGCCGAGGTGGGGCGCCTGGTGAACCACTTGCGCAAGACCGGCGAGCTGGAAAACACGATGATCCTGTTCATGTCCGACAACGGTCCGGAGAACGCCACCCGTGTCGACCCCGAGTGGATCAAGGCAAACTTCGATAACCGCCTGGACAACTACGGCCGCCGCGATTCGTTCCTGATGATCGGCTCGGCCTGGGCCCAGGTCAGCGCCCTGCCCAGCCGTCGCTACAAGATGACCACCTACCAGGGCGGCATCCGCGTACCGGCCTTCGTCTACTACCCGGCCACCATCAAGGCCGGCCGCAGCGAAGAGCTGGCCAGCGTCCGCGACATCATGCCGACCCTGCTGCAACTGGCCGGTGCGCCGATGCCCGGCGTCAAGTACCGGGACCGCGATATCGTGCCGCCGCAAGGCACGTCGGCGCTGAACTACCTGCAAGGCCAGGACAGCCAGATCCACGCCCATGACGAAGCCCTGGGGTGGGAAATCAACGGCAGCGCCTCGTTGCGCAAGGGCCCGCTGAAGCTGGTGTGGGATGCCACCGACAGCAAGCCGAGCTGGCACTTGTATGACCTGCGCAAGGACCCTGGCGAGCACCACGACATCGGCGCCGGGCACCCCGAGCAGGTGGCGCTGATGCTGCGCGACTGGAAGGCTTATGCCCAACGCGGCAACATCGCGATCGATGCCGACGGCCGTCCGGCCAGCCCGATCCTGGTCAAGCAGCAATGATCGCCCGGGCAGCCGGCTGCGCAGCACTCGCCACCGGCCTGCTCGCCGCCGCCTATGCCGTGTGGCCGCAAGCCCCGGCGCCGGCGCTGCTGTGCACGGGCTACAGCGGCCTGCCCGCGCAGCGCCAAGGCCCTTGGCGAGACGGCATGGTGCACGTGCCGGGCGGCGAGTTCAGCTTTGGTTCAAGCCGCTTTTACGACGAAGAAGGCCCGCCTCACCCCGCCAAGGTGTCCGGCTTCTGGATTGACGTGCATCCGGTCACCAACGCCCAGTTCGCGCGCTTCGTCAAGGCCACCGGGTATGTCACCCATGCCGAGCGCGGTACCCGTGTCGAGGACGACCCTGCCCTGCCGGACGCGCTGCGGATACCGGGTGCGATGGTGTTTCATCAGGGTGCGGACGTGCTCAGCCCCGGCTGGCAGTTCGTGCCCGGCGCCAACTGGCGACACCCGCAAGGGCCGGGCAGCAGCCTGGCCGGGCTGGACAATCATCCGGTGGTGCAGATCGCCCTGGAAGATGCCCAGGCCTATGCCCGCTGGGCAGGCCGCGAACTGCCCAGCGAGGCGCAGCTGGAATACGCCATGCGCGGCGGCCTGACCGATGCCGACTTCAGCTGGGGTGCCACCGAGCAGCCCAAGGGCAAGCTCATGGCCAATACCTGGCAGGGCCAGTTCCCTTATCGCAATGCGGCGAAGGATGGTTTTACCGGTACATCACCCGTGGGCTGCTTCCCGGCCAACGGCTTTGGCCTGTTCGATGCCGGCGGCAATGTCTGGGAGCTGACTCGCACGGGCTATCGGCCAGGCCATGACGCACAGCGCGACGCCAAGCTCGACCCCTCAGGCCCGACCCTGAGTGACAGCTTCGACCCGGCAGACCCCGGCGTGCCGGTGGCGGTGATCAAAGGCGGCTCGCACCTGTGTTCGGCGGACCGCTGCATGCGCTACCGCCCCTCGGCACGCCAGCCGCAGCCGGTGTTCATGACGACCTCGCACGTGGGTTTCAGAACGATTCGGCAATGAATGGCAACGGCGTGGCGGCCGCGTCGATGGCCGCCACCTGCCGGTCGAGGTCGGGCAGCAGGTAGCTGAAGAAGAACCCACCGCTTTCCTGCTTTTCCCGACGCTGCGCCGCCCCCACTGGCAACGCCTGGATGCAGCGCGCGCTGCGGGCCCAGGCGAAGGCCTGCAGCACCGTTGCGCACAACTGCAGGAAGTCGCCTGCGGCGCGGTACGGAAATTCGGGATCGCCCGCGGTCATCGACAGCACCTTGGCCAGCACGGCCTCCAGCGTGTCGCACGCGCTGCCCAACGCGGCGGCGTCGGCGCCAGCGTCCGCAGCGGCCTCGGCACGCAACTCACCCAACAGCAGGGCGAAACCTTCCCCCCCATCGCCCAATACCTTGCGCAGCATCAGGTCGTTGGCCTGTATTTCGTTGGTGCCTTCGTAGATCATCGCGATGCGGCTGTCGCGCAAGGTCTGCTCGATGGCAAACTCCTGGGTGTAGCCATAGCCACCGAACACCTGCAGGGCCTGGCTTGCCAGGCTGAACCCCTGCTCGGTGAAGGCCGCCTTGACGATGGGGGTCAACAGCGCCACCAATGTCGCGGCCTTCGCCCGTTGTGCAGGCTCGACGGCGGCGTCGGCGATCTCCAGCCACTGGGCCGTCCAGTAGGCCAGCGCGCGCATCCCCTCGGTACGCACCCGCAACTCCAGCAAGACCCGACGCATGGCCGGGTGCAGGTGGATCGGGTCGGCGCCCTGGGCGCCCCCCTTGGCCCGCCCCGGGGCACTCATCTGGCGCCGCTCCAGGGCATAATCGCGGGCCTGTTGCCAGGCGGCCTCGGCATGCCCCAGCCCTTGCAGGCCAACATGCAGCCGCGCGGAATTCATCATGACGAACATCGCCGCCAGGCCGCCATGGGGCTGGCCTATCAACCAGCCCCGGGCCCCCTCCAGGCGCAGTGCACAGGTGGCGCTGCCCCGGATGCCCAGCTTATGTTCCAGGCCGTCGCAGTACAGTGTATTGCGCTGGCCATCCTCCAGCCATTTCGGCACCAGCAACAGCGAGAGCCCGCGGTTGCCGGGCGGCGCATCCGGCAACCGGGCCAACACCAGATGGAGTATGTCGCGGGTCAGGTCGTGTTCGCCGCCAGAGATGAACAGCTTGTTGCCACTGACCGCGTAGCCACCGTCGCCACCGTCGCCCAGGGGCACGGCGCGGCAGCGCAACAGGCTGAGATCGCTGCCGGCCTGGGGTTCGGTCAGGCACATGGTAGGCAGGGTGGCACCACTGACGATGCCCGGCAGATAGCGCGCCTGCAGCTCAGCGGATGCATGGGCTTTCAGGCACAGGTAGGCACCGTGGGCGATGCCGGTGTACATGGCCCAGCCGTGGTTGCTGCCGAACAGCATCTCTTGCAAGGCCGCCTCCAGCACTAACGGCAGCCCTTGGCCGCCAAGCGCCGGGGCGCATGCCAGCGACGGCCAGCCACCGTCGACGTAGGCGCGATAAGCCGCTGGGAATCCGTCCGGGGTGCGTACCTCCCCGCCCTCCATCTGGCAGCCCTGGCGATCGCCCGAACGGTTCAAAGGGGCCAACACCTGCTCGCAGAAACGGGCTGCCTCTTCCAGTACCTGGGCCGCCAGGTCGAGGTCGACGTCGGCATATGCCGGTAATTGCGCCCAGGCCTGATCGGCCCGCAGCCAGTGTTGCAGGACGAACTGCATGTCGCGCAGGGGCGCCTTCCAGGTCATCGGATACCTCCGGGTCAGGCAACGAAATGAGGGTTTTCGATCAGCAGCGCCATGCCTTGGCCACCGCCGATGCATGCCGCTGCGATGCCATAGCGCAAGTTGCCGTCGCGCAATTGACGGGCCAAGGTGTGGACCAGGCGCAGGCCTGTAGCGGCCAGTGGGTGACCGAGGGCGATAGCGCCGCCATGGACATTGAGCTTGTCCACATCGAGTTCGAGCGCCTGGGCCACCGCCAGCACTTGGGCGGCCTGGGCCTCGTTGATTTCCAGGCGGTCGATCTGCTCCAGGCGCAGGCCGCTGCGCTCGAGCAGCAAGGTAATGGCCGGCGCCGGCCCGATGCCCATGAGGCCGGGCGGCACGCCAACAGCCGTGGCCATCAGCAAGCGCGCCAAAGGCGGATGAGTGCAATCGGAGTAGCGCGTGACCAAGGCTGCCGCCGCGCCATCGACCACCGCGCAACTGTTGCCAGCCGTCTGCACGCCACCGGCGTGCACCGGGCGCAGCCGGGCCAGTGCGGCGGCATCGGTAGGCCTCGGGTGGCTGTCCTGGCTGACCTCACTCACGCCACGCGGCAATGCAATGCCGCGTGGCTGGCAGCCTTCTGCCTCTAGTGCCTGCGCGGTGACGCTGACGATTTCCTCGTCGAACCAGCCCTGCGCCTGGGCTTGCAGGGCCCGCTGATGGCTGCGCAGGGCCCACGCGTCCACCGTTTCACGAGCGAGGCCATAGGCACGGGCCAGGTTTTCCGCAGTACCGATCATGTCCACGCCGGCAGCCGGGTCGTACAGGGCTTCCCAGAGAAAGTCCTTAAACCCGACCGGTGCCCCCAGGCGAAAACCGCCCCGGTGTTCATAGGCCGCGATCGGGTTGCGCGACATCGACTCCGCACCCACGCACAGCACCTGGCGGGCGCCACTGCGCAGCTGTTCACCGGCCTGACGCAACAGTTCAAGGCCCGTGCCACAGATGCGCTGCACCGCCAGTGCCGGTACCGACTGCGGCACGCCACAGTAGAGGCCGACATGGCGTGGCAGCATGTAGGCGTCGAAGCTGGCCTGGGCCATGCTGCCGGCGAGCACGCTGTCTACCGCCTGAGGGGCGGCAGCTGCACGTGCCAGCACCGCGCGACCGGCCTGAATGCCCAGGTCGATGGGCGAGATCGCGGCCAATGCGCCACCCAGGTCGACCCAGGGCGTGCGCACCATCTGGACGATGGCCGTGTCCTCAAAGACGGTGCACAGCCCGGCCGCACTCAAGGCCGCACCTTGGCGTGCAATGCGTGGGGGTCTTCGCCACGGTACAGCGCCTCGACCTGAGCGGCGCGCCGCTGCAGCACAGCGCGCTGATTGATCGAGCCCTTGTCGGTGATTTCACCGGCGTCGATCGACGGCGGCTCGGCCAGCAGCGACAGCCATTCGATACGGCTGGCGTTGCCCTGGGCGTCGCGGTTCAATCGCTCCAGCCAGTCAGCGAACCAACTGCGCACGGTGTCGTTGGCCAGCACCTGCGCATCGCTGGCATCCTCTGCCAGCCCGGCCAGGCGCCGACACTCGGGCAGACGCAGGAACACCAGCAGGCCCAGGCATTCACGGTCCGGCGCGGTGACCACGATGTCCTGTACGTAAGGCGAGCCCTCCAGCACTGCGCGGTTGCGCAGCGGCCCGACACTGACGAATACCCCGGACGAAAGTTTGAAGTCCTCAGCGATACGGCCATCGAACATCAGGCCAAGCTCGGGCTGCCTGGCATCGGCCAGCTTCAACGCGTCGCCCGAACAGTAGAAGCCCTCCTCGTCGAACGCCTCGGCGGTCTGCTGCGGCGAGCGCCAGTAACCCGGCATGATATGGGGGCCACGGAAGCGCGCCTCGAGCTTGTCACCCACCGGCACCAGCTTCACTTCGCAGCCAGGTGCCGGCAGCCCGACATAGCCGGCCATCGACAAAGGCCCGGTGGTGAAGGTGCACGATGGTGAAGCTTCGGTCATGCCAAGGCCGGCCATCATGCGGATGCGTTCGCCACAGTGTTGCTCGGCAATGCGGTCCAACCGGTCCCAGACGCTTTGCGACAGGCCTGCGGCGGCAAAGAAGAACAGCTTGATGCGGGCAAAGAACACCTCGCGCAGCTCTGGGTCCTGCTCCAGTGCCTTGACCAGTTCCTCCCAGCCCTTGGGTACGGTGAGGTAGGCCGTGGGGGAAATCTCGCGCAGATTGCGCAAGGTCTCGGCAAAGCCTTGCGGGGTCGGCTTGCCGGCGTCCAGGTAGAAACTGCCCCCGTTGTAAAGCACGATGCCGAGGTTGTGGCTACCGCCGAACGTGTGGTTCCACGGCAGCCAGTCCACCAGCACCGGCGGCTCCTCGGCGAACGTCGGAAAAGTCTGCAGAAGCATCTGCTGATTGGCGCACAGCATGCGCTGGGTGGTGATCACCGCCTTGGGCAGCTTGGTCGAGCCCGAGGTGAAGAGGAATTTGGCGATGGTGTCCGGCCCGGTGGCGGCGAAAGCCGCATCGGCCGCCGCCAGGTCACCCGGTTGTAGCAGGCTGTCGAAGCTTATATGGGGGCGACCTGCGACCTGGCCACGCACGCTGATCACGCCGACCGAATCGTTCAGCACCGCCTCGAAGGCGCGCTGGAACGGCTGGCTGTCGCTGACGAAGACCACTCCGGGGGTGAGCACCCCGCAGACATGGCGCAACTTGGCGAAGTCTTGCGACAACAGCGCGTAGGCCGGCGACACCGGGCAATAGGCAATACCGGCATACATGGCGCCGAGGGCGATTTGCAGGTGTTCGATGTCGTTGCCGGAAAGCAGCGCCAGCGGGCGCTCGGCACTGAGGCCCAGTCCTAGCAAGTTGGCGGCGATGGTGCGCACATCGGCGAGCATCTGCACGTAGCTGATCGAACGCCAGGCACCGTCTGCCTGGCGTGCCGCGATGAAAGTGGTGTCCGGGCGCACCTGGGCCCAATGCACCAGGCGCTCGAGCAGGCGCGCCGGCAGCGGCGCCAGTGGCTCGACAGGTTGCATGCGCAGCACGTCGTCGACGAGGCTGACCCGCACCTGGGGATGCCCGATGGCCACCTGGCGGTAGCGCGGACGTTGGCCAGGGTCGGTCGACCCTGAGCGGGCTTCGTTATTCACGCAGGTTGCTCCTTGTTCTTGTTGTACATCCTGCCGCCGCCCGAAATGACGGGCGGCGGTCATCTTGCCAGTGGCCTGGGCCTGCCGCGGCTAGATGGGATAGTGACGCGGGCCGTGCTGGAGGGTGACCCAGCGCAACTGGGTGAACTGATCGATGGCCGTGCGGCTGCCGAAGCTGCCATAGCCGCTGGACTTGACCCCGCCAAACGGCATCTGCGCTTCATCGTGAACGGTCGGGCCGTTGATATGGCAGATACCCGACTCCACCCGTTGAGCCAAGGCCAGGGCGCGGCTGGTGTCGCGGCTGAAAATGGCCGATGACAGACCGAACTCCGAGTCGTTGGCCAGCTGCAGCAAGGCTTCGTCGCCTTCGGCGCGCAGTACCACCGCCACCGGGCCGAAGGACTCCTCGCGGTACAGGCGCATGCTGGCATCGACGTTGTCGAGCAAGGTCGGTTGCAGAATGCTGCCTTCCAGCTGGCCGCCGCTGACCAGGCGCGCGCCCTTGGCCACGGCATCGTCGATCAGTGTCTTGATGCGCTCGCCGGCCGCTGCGCTGACCAGCGAGCCGAGCACCGAGGTGCTGGCTTGCGGATCACCTGCACGCAGCCCGGCGATCTTCACCGCCAGCTTGTCGACGAAGGCGTCGGCAATACGGCTGTCCACCACAAGGCGCTCGGTGGACATGCAGATCTGCCCCTGGTTGAAGTAGGCACCGAAGGCCGCCGCTTCGACCGTGGCGTCCAGGTCGGCATCGTCGAGCACCAGCAAAGGTGCCTTGCCGCCCAGTTCGAGCAGGGCCGGCTTGAGGTGGCGGGCCGCCAGTTCGCCGACGATGCGCCCGACGTGCGTCGAACCAGTGAAGTTGACCCGGCGTACCGCAGGGTTGGCGATCAGCCGCTCGACGATGGCCGGGGCATCCTGCGGCGCATTGCTGATGACATTGACTACGCCGTCGCCGATGCCTGCATCGTGCAGCACCTGGCCGATCAGCCGATGGACCGCCGGGCTCAGCTCCGAGGCCTTGAGCACCACGGTGTTGCCGCAGGCCAGCGGCATGGCAATGGCACGCGTGGCCAGTATCACCGGGGCGTTCCACGGCGCGATGCCCAACACCACGCCGCAGGGCGCGCGCAGGGCCATTGCGAAGCTGCCAGGGACGTCCGAGGGGATCACTTCACCGGTGATCTGCGTGGTCATGGCTGCAGCCTCGCGCAGCATGTTGGCGGCCAACTTCACGTTGAAGCCATACCAGTTGGCCATGGCCCCGGTTTCACCGGCGACGGCGATGAACTCGGCGGCCCTCGCCTGCAACAGATCAGCGCCTGCCAGCAAGCGGCTGCGCCGCTCGCCCGGTGCCAGGGCGGCCCAGGCCGGAAACGCCGCGCTGGCAGCAGCCACCGCGGCATCGGCATCGGCCAGTGTGGCGGCGGCAGCCTGCGACACCACCTCGCCAGTCACCGGGTTACAGCGCTCGAAGGTTCGTCCATCGCTGGCGGGGCGCGACTGCCCGCCAATCAGCAAAGGCACCTGCAACATGCTCATTCCTCTTGTTGTCGTTATAGAGAAATACCCGCGGGCTTTGGCGCGGCACACCGTCGCCCGCGGTGCGACTCAGCGCTTGTAGGCCTGCAGGCCTGGCTTGATGCTCTTGTCGTCGAGGAACTGCTTCATGCCCTGCTCGCGGCCGCCAGTAGTGTCCAGCAGGCGCGACTGGTCGAGCTTGGCGTAGAGGTAGTCTTCGTTCTGTTCCCAGGTCAGCTCGCGGCAGCGCTTGAAGCCATTCTTCGCGGCGCGCAGCACCACCGGGTTCTTTTCCAGCAGGTTCAGCGCCAACTCGCGGGTGGTTTCACGCAGCTCGGCCAGCGGCACACTGTCGTTCACCAGGCCCATCTCGGCAGCCTTGCGACCATCGAAGGTCTTGCCGGTCATGATGTAGTACAGCGACTGACGATGGCCAACGGTATCGGCCATGGCCTTGCTGACCAGGTTGCCAGGCGGAATGCCCCAGTTGATTTCCGACAGGCCAAAGGTCGCTTCGTTGGCGCAGATCGCCAGGTCGCATGCCACCAGTGGGCTGAAGCCGCCGCCGAAGCACCAGCCGTTGACCATGGCGATGGTCGGTTTGGCATACAGACGCAGCAACTTCCATTGCCATTGCGAGGCTTCGCGACGAATCTTTTCCTGGAGGATTTCCGGGCCGGCGTCCACCTCGCGGAAGTACTCCTTCAGGTCCATGCCGGCGGTCCAGGACTCGCCGGCACCGGTCAATACCAGCACGCCAGCGTCAGCGTCCTGCTCGAGGGTTTCCAGCACGTCGACCATTTCCCGGTTCAGGGTGGGGCTCATGGCATTGCGTTTTTCCGGGCGATTGAGGGTCACCCAGGCGATGCCCGCTTCCAGTTCGACCTTCACGGTGGTCCAGCGGCCTTCGTATTTGCTCATGGTTCTGCACTCTTGTTGTTCGAGGTGATGGGGCCACGCTAACGGGTCATATTAGTTATGTCAATTAACCATTAACAATTTTATCTTTGTCCCGGGGCTAGCCGCGCTGCCTTTTTCCAGAACCTCTCTAGCCGAATCGCATAAGGACAGGCAAAATAGGTAACTTTATTACCCATGATCGAGGAGCATGAAACCTGATGGCTAGGTCTGCCCGTAGTACCGACGACGCTTGCGTGGCTGCTCCTGTGGGAGAAGGGGTGCTTGAAGACTTGATCGGCTACGCCTTGCGACGCGCGCAATTGAAGCTGTTTCAGAACCTTATTGCCCAGCTCTCGGCCCATGACCTGCGCCCGGCCCAATTTTCCGCCCTGGCGATCATCGACCAGAACCCCGGGCTGATGCAGGCCGACCTGGCGCGTGCGTTGGCAATCGAACCCCCGCAAGTCGTGCCAATGCTGAACAAACTGGAAGAGCGCGCGCTGGCCGTGCGCGTGCGGTGCAAGCCGGACAAGCGCTCGTATGGGATTTTCCTGAGCAAATCGGGCGAAGCCCTGTTGAAGGAGTTGAAGCACATCGCCGCCGACAGCGATCACCAGGCGACATCCAACCTCTCGGATGACGAAAGGACTGAACTGTTGCGGTTATTGAAGAAAATCTACCGGGACTGACTCAGTCAACCCCCGCGTGGTGAAATCCGATCGACCTGTTGCGCCTCTTTGACGTCCCAAGAAAGCACCTTGGCAAATCAACCCAGAGGCGAGGTACTCATGAACGACCGCATCATCGCGTTTTTCACCGACACCACCCTATTCGGCATCTCCATTCTCAACCTGCTGGTGGCGCTGACAGTCGCCACCGTAGTCTTCCTGGTCGCCCGTGCCGCCATCAGTTTCCTGATGCGCCGGGTACGGCGCTGGTCCGAACACGAAGGCCCATTGAGCCAGATAATGGCCAAGGTGCTTTCCGGCACCAGCAACGTTCTGTTGTTGCTGGCCTCCTTGCTGGTGGGCCTGAGCATGCTGGACCTGCCCGAGCGCTGGCTGAGCAGGGTCAGCAGCCTGTGGTTCGTGGTCGCTGCCTTGCAGATTGGCCTGTGGGCCAACCGCGCCATCGGCCTGGGCCTGAGCCGCTACTTCGCCCGCCACCGTACGGACGGCCTGAACCAGGGCAGCGCACTGGCAACCCTTTCGGCCTGGGGCGCGCGGGTCCTGCTGTGGTCAGTCGTAGTGCTGGCGATGCTGTCGAACCTGGGGGTGAACATCACCGCTTTCGTCGCCAGCCTTGGCGTGGGCGGCATCGCGGTGGCGCTGGCTGTGCAGAATATCCTTGGCGACCTGTTCGCTTCGTTGTCGATCGCCGTGGACAAGCCGTTCGAGATCGGTGACTTCATCGTCATCGGGCCCCTGGCGGGCACCGTTGAACACGTTGGCCTCAAAACCACACGCATCCGCAGCCTCGGCGGCGAACAGATCGTCATGGCCAACGCCAGCATGATCAGCAGCACCATCCAGAATTACAAGCGCCTGCAAGAACGTCGCATCGTGTTCGAGTTCGGGCTTTCCTACGACACGCCCACCGAGGCCGTGAAGAAAGCGCCAGCCATCGTAGAAGACGCCATCAAAGCCCAGGAGCAGGCGCGTTTCGATCGCGCTCACCTGCGCGGCTTCGGCAAAGAGGCGCTGGAGTTCGAGTGTGTCTACATCGTCCAGGACCCAGGCTACAACCTTTACATGGACATTCAGCAGGCGATCAACTTCAGGCTGCTGGAGCGGTTCTCGCAAATCGGCGCCAAGTTCGCCGTGCCGGTGCGCGCGATCAAGGTCACGGCATTGCCAGAGGCCTCCGGCCCGCATGGCCAGGCTCGCGAAGGCCTGAGCATTAGGGGCGCTTGATGCTGGCAACCTGCCCGGCTCGCCAGATAGGTGCACCGCAGGGCGTGCACATGCGCACGCCCTGCCCGCGCTGAAACGCTATTTCAGCGCCGCGGTGAAGCTGTCTTTCAGCACCTCAAGAAGGAAGTCCGCATTGGCCCGGCTGAAAATCATCGAAGGCCGCATTTTCAGCACGTTGTCATGCGGGCCTTCGGTGCCGATCAACACGCCGCGCTCCCGGGCACCATCAGCCACTTTTCTGGCCAGGGCCGTGGCTGGCGCCTTTGACTTGCGGTCGGTGACCAGCACGATGCCGAGGAACAGGCCCAACCCGCGCACATCGCCAATCACGTCGAATTGCTGCTGAAGCTTGCGCAAACCCTCGAGCAGGTAATGGCCGACACTCAAGGCGTTTTCTTTCAACTGGTCGCGCTCGATTGCATTGAGTACCGCCAGGCCCACCGCGCATGACACTGGGTTACCGGCGAAGGTATTGAAATACTCCATGCCGTTGTTGAAAGCATCGGCAACCTCGCGCGTGGTCACTACCGCCGACATCGGGTGGCCGTTACCAATGGGTTTGCCCATGCTGACGGCATCCGGGACCACGCCCTGGGTCTCGAATGCCCACCAGTGGCTGCCGACCCGGCCAAACCCGACCTGAACCTCATCGGCCAGGCACAGCCCACCTTCGGCGCGCACCATGGCGTACACCTCCTCAAGGTAGTGTTCGGGCAAAAACACCTGCCCCGCCACGCTGGGGATCGATTCGGCAATGAAAAACCCGGGGCGCTTGCCTGCCTTGCGCATGGCATCCAACTGCTCTGCCACCGACTCGGCAAAGCGCTTGCCGTGCGCTTCCACGGGCCAGTGCTCAGGCGCGTAGTAGCTGTCCGGGACCACGGCCTCGTAAACATGCGACGCCCTGCCCTTGCCCGCCTTGCGCTTGTACTTGTAAGGGCTCAGATCGATCAGTTCCTGCGTGGTGCCGTGGTAGGCCCAGTCCAGCACGATCGCCTGATCACTGCCTGTGTAGTTGCGCGCCATACGCAGCATCAGGCTGTTGGCCTCACTCCCCGAGCAGCCAAAGGACGCTACGCAAAGGCCCTTGGGCAAAGTGCCGGTCAGGCGTTCGGCGTATTCGACGATGTTGTCGTGCAGGTAGCGGGTATTGGTGTTGAGCAGCGCAGCCTGGCGGGTCAGGGCTTCGACCACGTCGGGATGACTATGGCCCAGGTGGCACACGTTGTTGAAACAGTCCAGGTAGGCCCGCCCGAAGTTGTCGATCAGCCATACGCCATCACCGCGCACGAACTTGATCGGGTCGGTGTACGAAATGGACAGGTTGGGTAGCAGCAGTTCCTTGCGCCTGGCAATGATCTGGGCCTTGGTCATGCCCTGCTGGCTGTAGGTCTCTGGCGGGATACCGGCCACGGCCGAGGCGTCGGGAAACAGGTCGGCCCACGCTTCGCGGTACGCGGGCTCACCCACGCCAATGACCTCGCACGCGCGCAACTGGGTATCGGTGACCACCTGCAGATGCAGGTGGGGGATCCAGCCGCCGTTCTCGTGCTCGCTGCCCATGTAACCGACCAGGTCGCCGGCTTCGAGCTTGTCACCGGCCTTCAAACGGCTGAGCGCCTCGTGGGCCATGTGCCCCCACAGTGTCAGAAATGGCGGGCAACCGGGCGGGGTATGCTCGAGCATCACCAGGCCGCCATAACCCAGCGGGCCTGGCTCGACCTCGACGCTTCTGACGGTGCCGGCAATCGGTGCGTACAGCGGCGTACCCGCTGGCATCAGCAAATCTACCCCCACATGCAGGGTCCGGTGCTGCCCCTTGATGAAGCGAGACTCAAAGGCGCTGTCGGTATAGACGGCACGTACCTCGCCCCATGGCCCGATGCCCAGCGGGGCCTTGTGCGCGGCAGAGCATTCATTCCACCACCGCGTCGCATCTGCAGGGCGCTGCTGGGCCGAGGCAATGGTCATCTCATGGCTGGCATCGCCAAACGGCGCGATGACCTTGTCCAGAATGGCGGCTGACGGTCGCACCAGGTCGGCAAACGACTTGTGGTTGTCAGCAATCCAGCGGCGGACTTCCCCCGCACCTTCGACGGCATCGAAACCACAGGCCTTGCGCAAAATGCCGGTGGCCAACCGTGGGTTCATCGAATCGAGCTGTTCCAGTAGACGCCAGGCAGGCGCTTCACTGATCGCCAGGTAAGGGTTGTCGTCGGTCTGGTCCTGCCGGGAAGCGGAGAACGTGACGCTGATGACCAAGCGCATGGCAATCAGGTTGAACAACACATCGAGCTCTTGCGCTTGCAACGGGTACTTCTCATGGAAGCCGGCCACCAGCGCAGCAGCAGCGCCGATCGGGTCGTCCATGTCGAGAATGGCGTAGGCGCTGGCGATTGCGACCTCGGCAATCAGAACGGTGTGCACGGCATCGCCAAAATCGATGAAGCCAGTCACGTTACGGGGCGTTTCGGCATCGACCAGGATGTTCCAGTCGTTGGCATCGTTGTGGATCACCTGGGCCCGAAGGGACGCCAGTTCAGGCTGTACCGTCTGCTCGAACCGGGTGATGAAGCGCTCGGCAACGGCCCGGCGATCAGGGTCCTTGATGCAGTGCAGCCGCGAACGGGAGCGCGCAGCATGGCGTAAGTCCCAGTCCAGGTCGCGGACTGCGCCCGGGTGCATGAAGCCCTGCAGCGCACGGTCAAGTTCACCGAGTGCCTGGCCGAAGTTTCTCATCAGCGCCAGGGAGCGTCTGGCCTTGGCAAGTGGCGTGCCGGCCAGCCAGCTGACCAGGCGCACAGCGTGCTGTTCACCGGTGCTGCTGGCCACAGACGGCAGGTAGTCGCCCGTCACGCTGGCCCGCAGGTGTGGTACGCCCAAATGCGCGCCATGCACGGCCAGGTGGTCGAGTAGCGCGGTTTGAAACTCGCTTTCTACCCTGGGCTCGCTGGCATTGACGATTTTCAGTATCCAGCCTGCATCTACGCCAGTCTCCAGGCGATAATTGCGATCACGCTCCCCATCCAGAGGCGTTGCAGTGCCGGTGACATTGAAGAAATCTTTTGCAAGCCCCTCTGCATCGCTTGCCGAAAACCGAGGTGCCGGGTGGGAAAGGTCTGTCATATCATCAGGTTCCGAACGCGCTGATTGTTTTTCAATAGCTTGTCATGCGCCGCCGAAACGGACACCCTGCATACGGTCGGGCGCAACAGGCATTATGCCGGTCCCGACCGGCATTATGACGGCAAGCTTATCAAGGGGCTGCAATGCGTGACCTGGACGCTAAAGATCGCGAGATTCTTGAGGTACTTTCGAAGGACGCGCGCATTGCGCTCAAGGCGTTAGCCGGCCGCATCGGCCTTTCCCGAAGTGCCACGACCGAGCGTGTCGCCAACCTTGAACGCAGCGGGGTCATTCGCGGTTATCGCGCTGACATCGGCGAAATAGACGCCAACGTGATACGCGCGATCTTGCTGGTGACGTTGCAGCGCACGCCTGCCATGGGGCTGCTCGACCAGTTGGCAACGGACGCGCGCGTACGGCGGGTGTCGTCGGTGAGCGGTCAGCTCGACCTGGTGGTTGAAGTGGAGACCCGAACGATCGACGACCTCAACCAGGTACGCGACAACGTGGCACGTCACGAATCAGTGGATGACATTACCACGTCGGTAGTCCTGCGCCGTGATATCGACCGCCAGGGCGCCTGATACCTGCAGAGGCAGTAGATAGGCCATACTCACCCAAGCCTCACAGGTGTCGAAGCACGCCCTGAATCTCGCGAACGACCTGCCGCGTTGCCTCGTCGACGGTCCCTTCATTACGGCACAGCACCCAGCCTTGCTCCGCAACCGCACGCTCGAACGCCTCGGTACAGGCAACCTGTTCATCCAGGTTATGGATCACCGTACTGCCCAGCCCACGCGTGCGCGCCGCGGCCCTCGCCCACGAGGTTTCAGGCGTTGTGACAACCCCGACATGCAAATCGGGCACTTGCACGTTTCGTTCGAGGTTCAGGCGCAGGATCTTGTCAAACGGCACTGTGCGGCGAAACGCAGCGTCAGAGGGGTACCAGCGGTCAATCAGGATGATGCTGTCAGCGGGCTGCCTGGGCAGTACATGTCGGGAAATCCAGGCTCGGCTTTCAGCGAAGCGTTCGCAAACCTTGAACTCAAGGTCCTGGCAAGGGCTTCTGGAAAGCTGGTTGACCAGGGCCATGGTCTCACCCCGGTGAGGATCATTCTTTCTTTCGCAAAGGCGGATCACCTTGTTCCCGTCCAGCCGTAATGCTTGAGTGACGGCCTCCAGCAGCGTGGTCTTGCCGGTACCCTTGGGCCCATCGATGGAAATAAACAGCGGGCGGTTCATCTTGCAATACCAGTTGGCTCAAGCGCGGGATAAGACCATTGATCGTAGCTGCGTTCAAGCGATTCTCGACGGGAGTACATCCGTACTCCATGCTGTGATCAAAGCATTGCCTTGGGAATGGACCGGCATTGCCCGACCTGCCATCCCCAAGGCGTGCAATGCCTGCTAGGCTGACGGACGATGGCGGACCTGCAGCCCGCCTCCCCTTACCCACAGGCACGGGCCAATGACCTACAACCCCCACGTTAACCTGACCAACTGCGACCGGGAGCCCATCCAGATTCCCGGGAGCATCCAACCCCATGGCTGCCTGCTGGCCTGTGATGCCTCGGCGACCGTGGTGCTGCGCCATTCGGTCAACGCCCCACAGATGCTGGGTGTAGCAAACGATATCAATGGTCAGAAACTGCACGCGGTGCTGGGTGACGAGGTCACGCATACGCTTCGCAACGCACTTGCCCGTACCCGAGATGCCTCGCGGCCCGCGCTCAGTTTCGGCGTGACACTGCCCAACGGCGAGGCCGTCGACATCGCCGCCCACTTGTACAAAGGCACGGCAATCCTCGAATTCGAGCCCGCCGGGGCGAGCATCGCCGAACCGATCGAGCTGGCCCGCACACTGATTGCCCAACTGCGCGAAATCGACCAGACCCACAAGCTGTTCCGCGACGCCGCCCGCTTTGTCAGGGCGGTGCTCGGTTACGACCGGGTGATGATCTACCAGCTGGGAGCCGACGGTGCCGGCAAGGTGGTTGCCGAGTCCAAGCGTAGCGACCTCGAAAGCTTCATGGGCCAATACTTCCCCGCCTCCGATATCCCCCAGCAGGCCCGCGCGCTCTACCTGCGCAACCCGATCCGGGTAATCTCCGACGCCCAGTTCAATACGGTCGCCATCAACCCGGTGCTCGACCCCTCGGGCGAACCGCTCGACCTGTCCTACGCGCACCTGCGCAGCGTCTCGCCGATCCATTGCGAATACCTGTGCAACATGGGCGTGGGCGCCTCGATGTCGATTTCCGTCATCGTCAATGGCGAGCTGTGGGGAATGATTGCCTGCCATCACTACGCACCGCGCACGCTGGCCATGGGGCAACGTGTGGCCGCCGAGATGTTCGGTGAGTTCTTCTCCCTGCATATCGAGACCCTGCGTAGCCGGCAAAAACTCGAAGCCGCCGTGCGCATCCACAAAGCCCTGGACAGCCTGCTGCGCGACGCCAACCAGGCGGCGGACATTGATGGGTTCTTCCACGCACGCCTGCCCCGGTTGATGTCGCTGATTCCCTGCGACGGCATCGGCATGTCGCTGCTAGGCCGCTGGTCGTGCGCAGGGCTGGCGCCGCCCCAAACGGCCGTGCCTGATCTGCTGCGCCTGGCAGACATGGTCAGCGAAGGCCGAATCTGGGCGTCCAATCGCCTGTCGACAGTGCTCCCGTCGGCCCAGGCGTATTTTAATGATGTGTCGGGTGTGCTGATCGTCCCGATGTCGCAACACCCAAGGGATTACTTGATCTTCTTCCGCAAGGAGGTGGTCGAGACACTCGATTGGGCCGGGGACCCGAACAAGACCTATGACAGCGGCGCATTGGGTGATCGCCTGACGCCCCGCAAGAGCTTCGCCATCTGGAAAGAAACCGTTCACCAGCAGTCGCTACCCTGGACCGAGCAGGACCGCCAGTTTGGCGATGCCATCCGTACCGCTATCGTCGAGGTGGTGCTGCACAACAGCGAACTGCTCGCCAGTGAACGCGCCAAAGCCGACGTGCGCCAGCGCATGCTCAACGAAGAGCTCAACCACAGGGTCAAGAACATCCTGTCGCTGATTGGTGCACTGGTTGCCCATCCGACCCCGGAGAGCCAGACCCTGCAGGACTATGTGGCAACGCTCAAAGGGCGTATCCAGGCCTTGTCGTTGGCCCATGACCAGGTGGTGCGCGGTGACGGTGGCGGGCGCCTGGCGAAGCTGCTGGAGGCCGAGCTTTCTCCCTATCGCACGGCTGCCGACGTGATCGAGTTGCAGGGCCCGAACGTCATCCTCGATGCGCGCGCGTACTCGGTCATGGCGCTGGTGCTGCATGAACTGGCCACCAACGCGGCCAAGTATGGTGCGCTATCGCGGGCTGGCGGCAAGCTTTCGGTGAGCTGGGCAATCGACGCCAGCAACGCCTGTGCCGTCAGTTGGCGGGAAAGGGGTGGGCCAACGGTACGCCCGCCCAGCCGCAGCGGCTTCGGCACGGTGCTGATCGACCGCAGCATCCCGTTCGACTTGGGTGGCACCAGCGCAGTGGAATATCACCCCGAAGGCCTGCAAGGCTTTTTCAGAATCCCGGCCAAGCACCTTTCCGTAGCCGAAACGGCAGAAACCGCTCTCCCGGCCACGCCTCTGGCCCGTGCAAACGGTGCGCTTGCAGCGCGCTCGGGCTTGTGTGTGCTGATACTCGAGGATCAACTGGTGATTGCAGTAGGCCTGGAGCAAATTCTCAACGATGCGCAAATCGAGGACGTGATCACCGCCAGCTCCGAGGACCAAGCCATGCAACTGCTTGGTAGCCACAAACCGGACGCGGCAATACTGGATGTCAACCTGGGCACCGGAACATCCATTTCCGTAGCAGATGAACTGGTTCGCCGGCAGGTCCCGTTCCTCTTTGCCACCGGCTATGGCGACGGCATCAGCATCCCCGAGCACTTGCAGCATGTGCCCATCACCCGCAAGCCTTATGACGCCAATGCCATTCTGGCCAGCCTGCAAGGTCTGCTTGAGCTGGGGTGAATGGGATACAGAAGCAGCCTTGTATTGCGAAAAGGCCCGTAAAGCCGACACATTACCGTCGGCTATACGGGCCTCTTTGCAGCACCAGGCCGCGCCGGCAAAAAGACGGCGCCGGCCTGTCAGGGCTTACACCGCCAGCGCGCGCTCACGCAGCTCGCTGTTGAGGATGCGGTCGTTCTCGCTGTAATCGACCGGGCAGTCGATCACGTGCACACC
>NZ_JBICMC010000078.1:0-7138 GCF_043106005.1 Pseudomonas sp. GLN_2
GGGTATGCGGTTCCTTGTGGGAGCGGCCTTGCGTCGCGATAGGGGCGCAAAGCGCCCCTGGCAATCTCAAGCCTGCTGCGGCTCGGCAGCCTTTTCTGTGGGCTTGGGCAGCGACGACAGGAACGCCATCACCAGCGCTGCCACATAAGGCAACGACTGCACCAGCAACATCGCCACCCAGAAGCGCATGTCCGAGCTCGGCAGCCCCTGAACCAGGTAGATGCCCAGCGCCGCGCCCCACAGCAGCAACATGATGAACAGCTCTTCCCGCGCTTCGGAAATCGCCACCAGCAATCCATGGCTGTCAGCGTTCTTCGGCGTGCGGAAGAACGGCATGCTGCTGGTGAAGAAACCATACAGTACCGCCTTGGCGATGGTGTGCGACAGCGCCAGCCCGGCCAGCGCAGCTGCGAAGGCATCCTTGAGGTTCACCCCCACCGCTCGGCGGTACAGGAAGATGATCTTGCCGACCTTGAAGAAGAACAGCGCCAGCGGCGGGATGGCGAAGATCATCAGGGGCGGATCGACCCGATGCGGCACGATGATCATCGCCGCCGACCACAACAGCGCGCCGATGGTGAAGAAGATGTTCATGCCATCGGCGATCCACGGTAGCCAGCCGGCCAGGAAGTGGTAGCGCTGGCCACGTGTCAGCTGGCTGCCTTTGCCGCGCAGCAGCGCGCCGGCGTGGTGCTTGATGATCTGGATGGCGCCGTAGGCCCAGCGGAAGCGTTGTTTCTTGAAGTCAATGAAGGTGTCGGGCATCAGGCCTTTGCCGTAGCTGTTGTGGGCGTAGGCGGCGGACAGGCCTTTCTCGAACACGCGCAGGCCCAGTTCGGCGTCCTCGCAGATGCACCACTCGGCCCAGCCCAGTTCTTCCAGCACACTGCGCCGGGTCATGGTCATGGTGCCGTGCTGGATGATCGCGTCACGGTCGTTGCGGGTGACCATACCGATGTGGAAGAAGCCCTTGTATTCGCTGTAGCACAGCTTCTTGAAGGCGCTTTCGTGCTGGTCGCGGTAATCCTGCGGCGACTGCACCACGGCAATTTTCGGGTCGGCGAAGTGCGGCACCATGTGCTTGAGCCAGTTGCGGTCGACGCAGTAGTCCGAGTCGATTACCGCGATCACTTCGGCGTCCTTTGCCGTGTGCGGGATCAGGTAATTCAGCGCGCCACCCTTGAAGCCGGCCAGCGGCGCGACGTGGAAGAACTTGAAGCGCTCGCCAAGCTTTTCGCAGTGGGCCTTGAGCGGCTCCCACACGGCCGGGTCCTTGGTGTTGTTGTCGATCACCAGCACTTCGTAGTCGGGGTAGTCCAGGGCGGCCAAGGCGTCCAGGGTCTGTTTCACCATCTCAGGTGGCTCGTTGTAGCACGGCACATGCACCGACACCTTGGGCCGGTAGGCACTGTCGGCCTGCACAGGCAGGAATTCGCGTCGGCGCTTGTGTATCCAGACCGCCTCGGCCAGTTCGTGGGCCTCGGTGAGCAGCACGATGAACACGCCCAGCGCGCCGAGGGCCAGCAGCACGCCCACGGTCAGGCTGAACCAGGTGCTGTATTGCTGGCTGTAGTCATAGGCGATCCACACCAGCACCGACCCGCACAGGAAGGTGATGAACGTCAGGAAGGTCCGGCCACGCTGGCGCAGGGCCGAGCCATCGATGAACAGCACCATCAGGGCGATCACTGCCAGCACCACCGACGCCACTGCCAGGGCCCGCCACTGCGGGATCGCCACCACGGGGCCGTCGAAGTTGAACTTCTGCTGCCGCTCGGCGTTGTAGACACCCCAGTAGGCGCCTACCGACCCTTCGTCGCTGGCCTTCCAGGGTTGGTCATAGGCTTCAATGACAAAGTAGTTGTAGCCACGGCGGTTGAGGGTGTTGACCAGGGTGCGCAAGTAGATGGCCTGGTCGGCCTGTGTGGCATCGGCACCACCGCGCATGCGGCCGTTGCTCGGCCAGCCGACTTCCGACAGCAGCAGGGGTTTGCGCGGGAACTGGTGCTTCAGTTCACGGGCGCGGTCGAGGACGAACTCGACCGAATCCTTCATCGGCACGAACTCCCAGTAGGGCAGGATGTGCGCGGCAATCAGGTCGACGTGCCTGGCCAGCTCAGGATGTTCCTTCCAGATGTGCCATTGTTCACTGGTGGTCACGGGCACCTTCACGGCTGCGCGTACGCGGTCCAGGTATTTGATCAGGTTCTCCGGTGTGACTTCTTCACGGAACAGCGCCTCGTTGCCGACCACCACCCGCACCACGCTGCGCGACGTGTTGGCCAGCTGGATGGCCGTGGCGATTTCGCGCTCGTTGCGCTCCAGGTCCGGGCTGATCCATATCCCCAGCGTCACCCGCAGGCCGAACTCCTCGGCCAGGCGCGGGACGTCGGCCTGGGTGCCTTCCACGGTATAGATACGGATGCTGTCGGTCAGTTTGCTCAGTTGCTCCAGGTCCTGGCGCATTTCGTCGTCGGTGGGGTACTGACCCTTCTGTGGGCTTTCGCCCAGGCGGAACGGCGAATACGAAAAGCCAGAGATCTGTTCTGGCCAGGCGGGGGCGGAGACCGGGCGGTTGATCAGTGCCCAGAACCCGGTGAACAGTGCGGCGATGGCCAGCACCACTACCAGGTTCAGGCCGAATTTACGTGAAGACATCGTCGTCCATTCATGTGGAAGTGATAGGACATTAAAGCAGGGTTGGCAGTCTCTTTCCTAACGATGCAGGCCAAGGGTTCACTGGCATATAATGCGCGCCGGTTTTTTGGGGTATGAACATGAGCACAGAAGATCCACGCTTTGCCGGCGTTGCCCGGCTGTATGGCGACCAGGGGCTGCAACGTCTGGGCCAGGCCCATGTGGCTGTGGTCGGTATTGGCGGGGTGGGCTCGTGGGTGGCCGAAGCCCTGGCACGCAGCGGTGTGGGCGAGATTACCCTGTTCGACCTGGATGATGTCTGCGTCAGTAACACCAACCGCCAGGCCCATGCGCTGGAAGGGCAGGTGGGGCGGCCCAAGGTCGAGGTCATGGCCGAGCGCCTGCGGGCGATCAACCCAGGGTGTACGGTGCATGCGGTGGCCGACTTCGTCACCCGCGAGACCATGGCCGAGTACATCACCGAGCACCTCGACTGCGTGATCGACTGCATCGACAGCGTGATGGCCAAGGCGGCGCTGATCGCCTGGTGTCGGCGGCGCAAGATTGCCATTGTCACTACCGGTGGCGCGGGTGGGCAGATCGATCCGACGCAGATCCAGATCGCCGACCTGAACAAGACCTTCAATGACCCATTGGCTTCGCGGGTGCGTTCCACCCTGCGCCGCGACTACAACTTCTCGCGGAATGTCAGCCGTAACTATGGCGTGCCGTGCGTGTTCTCCAGTGAACAGCTGCGTTACCCCAAGGGTGATGGCAGCGTTTGCCTGCAGAAAAGCTTTGTCGGTGAAGGCGTGCGGCTGGACTGCTCGGGTGGCTTTGGTGCGGTGATGATGGTGACTGCGACCTTTGGCATGGTAGCGGCGAGCAAGGCGATAGAAAAACTGGTGGCTGGAGCGCGCCGGCCGTCGGAACGGGTCAAGCCTGAATAGACCGTGTGGGCATCTTCGCGGGCCCGCTCGCTCCCACCGGTCCTGCATCTCTCTCAAGCATGATGCCGTACCTGTGGGAGCGGGCAGGCCCGCGAAGAAACCGGCGCCGATTCAGCGGTTGGATGCCAACTCCGCCATCCGCTGCAACACCGCATGCAGCCCATTGCTGCGCGACGGCGACAGTTGGCGTTCCAGCCCGAGCTGGGTAAACCACTCGCGCAGATCAATCCCGGCCAGCTCCTCACTGGCCAGTCCCTGCACCCGCACCAGCAACAGCGCCAGCAGCCCACGCAACAAGCGGGCGTCGCTGCTGGCCTTGAACCGCCACACGCCCTCGATCTGCTCGGCCACCAGCCACACCAGGCTCTCGCAGCCATGCACCCGGTTGGCCTCGGTCTTTTCGGCATCAGCCAGCGGCTCCAGGCGGTCACCCCACTGCATCAACAGCCGCGCACGCTGTTCCCAGCCTTTGCCCTGTTGAAACGCTTCCAGCGCTTGGTGCGCCTGTTCCGGCAGGCTCATCGCAACAGCTCCAGGCCTTGGTCCAGCGCGTCGAAGAAACGCTGCACGTCATTGCTGTCGTTGTACAAACCCAGCGATACCCGTATCGCGCCCTCCAGCCCCAGCCCCTTCAGCAGTGGCATGGCACAGTGGTGACCGGCACGCACGGCAATGCCCTGTTCAGTCAGCAAATGAGCGATATCGGCGTTGTGCACGCCCTCGATGACGAAACTGGCCAGGGCCGTCTGCGGTGCGCCCAACACCCTCACGCCCTCGCGGTCGCCCAGGCCACGCAGCAGGTGCTGGTGCAGGCTGGCTTCATGCGCTGCGACCGCATGGGCATCGAGGCTGGCCAGGTAGTCGAGCGTTGCACCCAGGCCGATCACCCCGGCAATCGGCGGCGTACCCGCTTCGAAGCCCAGGGGCGCGGGACGGAAGCTGGCGCTGTGGTACTCGGCCAGCTGCACCATCTCGCCACCGAACTGCCAGTGGCGCAACAGCTCCAGGGCCTGGGCGCGGCCATAGAGCACGCCGACGCCGTCCGGACCGTACAGCTTGTGGCTGGAAAAAACATAGAAGTCGCAGCCCAGTTGCTGCATGTCCTGGCGACCATGCACCACGCCCTGGGCACCATCAACCACCGTCAGCGCGCCCTGGGCGCGGGCATGGGCCAGCAGCGCAGGCAGCGGTTGCCAGGTACCCAGCACGTTGGACAGCTGGCTGATGGTGAGTACTCGGGTGCGCGGGCCGATCAGTTGCAGTGCCTGGTCCTGGTCGATACGACCCTGGGCGTCCAGTGGCAGCACCACCAGGCGCAGGTTGCGCCGGTGCGCCAGCTGTTGCCAGGGCAACAGGTTGGCATGGTGCTCCAGGGCACTGATGGCAATTTCGTCACCGGCTTCGAGGCGGTGCTCCAGGCCATAGGCCAGCAGGTTCAGTGCCGAGGTGGCGCCGTGGGTGAACACGATCTGCCGCGCTTCTGCGGCATTGAGCCAGGTGGCGACCTTGTCGCGGCTGGTTTCGAAGGCCTGGGTCGCCAGCGCACCTGGCAAATGCTGGGCACGGTGCACGTTGGCTGCGCCATGGCCGTAGTAATGGCTCAAGGCATCGAGCAGGGCTTGCGGCTTCTGGGTGGTGGCGGCGCTGTCCAGATAGGTCTGGTGCTGCCGTTGCAGGGCGGCGATGGCGGGGAAGTCGGCACGCCAGGGAGAGGGCTGGAACATGTTTGCGAGGCCTGGAATGAAAATCGGGTCTGGTGCATTGGCGCCAGACCCGATCTTAACACCTCAAACCCGGCAGGGTTCTCAGTTGTGAGCGTGCAGCGCTTCGTTCAGCTCGATGGCCGACTTGTGGGTCTTGCACTCTACCGCGCCGTTCAGCGAGTTGCGGCGGAACAGCAGGTCGGTCTGGCCGGCCAGGTCGCGGGCTTTTACCACTTTGACCAGTTCGTTGTTCTCGTCCAGCAGGTTCACCTTGGTGCCCGCGGTGATGTACAGGCCGGCTTCGACGGTGTTGCGGTCGCCCAGCGGAATACCGATACCGGCGTTGGCGCCGATCAGGCAGCCTTCGCCGACTTTGATGACGATGTTGCCGCCACCGGACAGGGTGCCCATGGTCGAGCAGCCGCCGCCCAGGTCCGAGCCCTTGCCGACGAATACGCCAGCGGAAACGCGGCCTTCGATCATGCCCGGGCCTTCGGTACCCGCGTTAAAGTTGACGAAGCCTTCGTGCATGATGGTGGTGCCTTCGCCAATGTAGGCGCCCAGGCGCACACGGGCGGTGTCGGCGATACGCACGCCGGCCGGGACCACGTAGTCGGTCATTTTCGGGAACTTGTCCACCGAGAACACTTCCAGCAGCTCGCCCTTCAGGCGTGCTTCCAGTTGCAGCTCGGCCAGTTCGCCCAGGTCGACCGCGCCCTGGTTGGTCCAGGCCACGTTCGGCAGCAGCGGGAAGATACCGGCCAGGCTTACGCCATGCGGCTTGACCAGGCGGTGCGACAGCAGGTGCAGCTTGAGGTAGGCCTCTGGGGTCGAGCTCAGGGCAGCGTCTTCGGCCA
The DNA here is from genome assembly GCF_043106005.1 of Pseudomonas sp. GLN_2. Lineage (NCBI taxonomy): Bacteria > Pseudomonadati > Pseudomonadota > Gammaproteobacteria > Pseudomonadales > Pseudomonadaceae > Pseudomonas > Pseudomonas sp. GLN_2. The sequence continues at coordinate 6,148 of NZ_JBICMC010000078.1, forward strand.
GCAGGGTGGCGACCAGCGGCTTGTGGCTCTCTGCCAGGCGGGTCAGCAGGGCGGCCTGGGCAGCGTCCACGCCTTTCAGGGCTTCGGCCAGTTGTGCGGCCTGGGCGTTGCTGAAGGCGATGGCCTGGTTGCCACCTTCGTAACCGAGAACAGGGGCTACTGCAGCAACCAGTTCGGCGCTCGGGTTGAGCAGCGGTTGTGCGTAGAACACTTCCAGCCAGGCGCCCTGGCGGTTCTGGGAGCCGACACCGAAGGCCAGGCTGAACAGGGTATTGGACATGTGATTACCTCGTGCGAAATAGGGTAGGGGCTCAGGCCAGGGCAGCGGCGTAAAGGTCGGGCTTGAAGCCAACCAGGGTACGCGCGCCAAGGTCGAGCACCGGGCGTTTGATCATCGACGGCTGGGCCAGCATCAGCTCGACGGCCTTGGCCTGGTCGAGGTTGGCCTTGCTGGCGTCGTCCAGCTTGCGGAAGGTGGTGCCGGCACGGTTGAGGATGACTTCCCAGCCGTGTTCGTCGCACCAGCGGTTCAGGCTGTCACGGTCGATGCCTTGGGTTTTGTAATCGTGGAATTCGTAGGCGATGGCTTTGTCTTCGAGCCAGGTACGCGCCTTTTTCATGGTGTCACAGGCTTTGATGCCGTAGAGCGTGTAGGTCATTGTGTACATTGGGGATACAGGTTGCCCCAATCTCTCCGTTTTTCGATGTCAGTCGCGGGATTATGCGGGAACGAGACAGGGAGCGCCACGGGTGTGCAAGTCTTGGGTTTTGATGGGGCGTGGTTAGGTCTGCCTTGAGTCTTGTAGTGCCTGTGAGATCGAGCGCCGCCCGCGCGGCGCTTCGCGGGTAAACCCGCTCCTACGTTTGTTTCGGGCCAGTATCGCCTGTGCCAGACCCGCGCGACCGCCTTGTTTGTACGACGCGATATCGAGGCGTGCGCCAAGGCGTTCGCGCGCAAATGCCACAGGCATAACTGGCCCGAAACAAACGT